>NZ_JBPQTP010000007.1:0-104244 GCF_051386395.1 Micromonospora sp. URMC 106 | reverse complement strand
CCGGGCGGCCCTGGTAGCGCGCGGCGTGCCCGACGAAGCGCCAGTCGCCGTCGTCCCAGTGCTCCCGCACGTCGGAGCGGAGCAGCGGGGCCACCCGCCGGTAGGCGTCGCTGAGCTGGAGTTGCTGCACGGTGGCCAGCAACGGCACGCCGGTGCCACCGCGCAGCGGGTGGGTGAGCCGGGCGCGCAACCGGCGCAGCGGCAGCAGCCAGGCCGCGTCCAGCTCCGGCGAGAGCGCCACCACCGCCGCCAGCTCGGCGATCAGCACCACGCCGCCGACCACCGGCTGCCCGGCGAGCGCGCTCGCCCAGCCGTCGGCGGCCAGCCCCGCCAGCCCGCCCGCCGCCAGCAGCAGCCCGGCCCGGGCCAGGCCGCGGCCGGAGACCGGGGTGGCACGGGCGCTCAGGCACCCGCAGGAGGAGGCGGGGGCGGCCCGACGGGAGTACGCGAGATAGGCGACGAAGCCGGATGCCAGCGCCGTCGCCGCGGCCGCCTCCCCGAGCCGGGCGGGCGGCAGCACGAGCAGCGCGCCGAGGGTCAGCTCGACAGCGCCGAGCAGCCGGTACGCGGGCAACGCCCGGTGCTGCCCGAGCAGCCGGACGAGCGCCGACCGGCCGGCCGCGGCGGCGGCGTGCCGGCTGAGGAGCTTCACGCGGGCGGACCAGATCAGCACCGCGCCGACGACCAGCGGTTGCAGCGCCGCGATCAAGTCGATCATGGGGTCTCCATCGGGTGGTCCGGCGGGCGGCCCCCGGGCGGTGCGCCGACGCGTACCGCCCGGACGGCCGCGCCGTCAGGCGGCGGCGTAGACGGTGGCGATGTCGATCTCGTTGGTGTCCGGGTGCCAGGCGCCGAGCACCTGCACGTGCCGGCCGACCCGCAGCAGCGACATGTCGCTGACGGCGGGGGTGCCGTTGTAGACCGCGGCGGAGCGGTCCGGCACGACGTGCGCGACGATCCGGCGGCCCTTGTGGTCGAGGTGCAGCACGTTGCGGCCGACCGCCGCGATGTGTCCGTGCAGGTTGACGATGTTGACCCAGACGGCGTCCGCGGCGAGCGTGCCGTCGGGCAGGCGCACGCCGCGGGCGTAGAGCCCGTCGCCGACGGCGACCCGGTCGAACGTGGTCGGGTGCAGCTTCCAGATGCTCGTGCCGTCGGTGATCCGGATCGAGTGCAGCACGGTGTCCGAGCCGGTGACCAGCAGCATGTTTCCGGAGATCGTGCTGATCCGGCCCTCGGCGAAGTTCGGGTCCGGCGTGCCGGGCTCGACGGCCGCGGCCTCGGTGGCGAAGGCCGCCTCGGGGGCGAGCGAGCCGAGTCCGGTGGCGCCCACCACTCCGCCGAGCGCGGCGGTGGCGAGCAGTCGCCGGCGCCTCAGGGTCTGGTCCATGGGGTCCTCCCGTTCAGACGGCGTCGACCGAGCAGGGCCGCAGCCCGGTGGAGAGACTGGCGATCGCGCTGTACGCGGCGGGCGTCAGGTCGATGATCCGGTTGCTGCCGCAGGCCGAGCCGCAGCAGGTGCGTTCGCCGCAGAACAGGTCGGTCTGCGGGCCGCAGTCGGCGATGGCGGTGCCGACCCGGGCGCCGTTGCAGAGGTTGGTGGTGTAGTGCCGGAAGCCGCAGCCGCGGCGGCTCATCCCGCTGATCCCGCACACGTGCGGCCGGGTGATGGCCAGGCACGCGTCGGAGGTGTTCGGCCAGGCGTGCTGGTAGTTGCCGGACGAACAGGTGCCGCAGGCGCCACCGCCGGCCGTGCCGCAGGGTCCCCAGGCGTTGCCGCAGCAGAACCACGACACCTCGCCTCGCAGAGCAACCACGGGTACCTCCTCTCCACATCCGATCAACAACGACATCCATCGATGTAAGAGGTGATTGTTGTGGCGTAAATCATCGAAGTCAATGGATGATTGGAAGGATTTCTACGCGCGCCCGTCCGGCGCCGGCGTCGGCGATCTCGCGATGGCGCTTTCGTCGGGTTTGGTGCGGGTGTGTCGGGGGACATGAGCTGACGGTTTCTTCGACGGAGGTAGATGACATGGTCACCCGCTCAGGCCCCGGCACCGCGACGACCGGCAGGCACCCCGTACGCACCGCCGCCCAGGTGGTGGGCGCGGTCTTCGTGCTCGTCGGCCTGCTCGGCTTCATCCCGGGCGTCACCAGCAACTACGACACGATGATGTTCGCCGGGCACGAGTCCGAGGCGAAGCTGCTCGGCCTGTTCCAGGTGTCGATCCTGCACAACCTGGTCCACCTCGCGTTCGGCGTGGCCGGGCTCGTCCTGGCCCGCACGGTCTCGGGCGCCCGCGCCTACCTGATCGGGGGCGGCGCCGCCTACCTGGTGCTCTGGCTCTACGGTCTGGTCATCGACCACTCCAGTAGCGCCAACTTCGTCCCGCTGAACGGCGCCGACAACTGGCTGCACCTCGTCCTCGGCCTCGGCATGATCGCCCTCGGTGTGGTGCTGACCCGCCGGCCGGCCGACCGCCGCTGACGGCATCGGGGTCCCGGCCGCCCCGTTCCGCCGTGTACCGACCGCTCCGCCCCGCCCCCGGCGACCCGGGGGCGGGGCGGTCGGCGTTCCGGCTCGTTCACGGCGTCGGCTCGGGTCGCGCGGGCCGGCTGTGGCCGGGGTGGCTCCGCCCGTCGCGAGCCGGCTCCGGGGGCTTGGCATTGCACTTGCATTGCAAACGACGTACTGTCGTTGGCAGTGCAGTTGTATTGCAAAGGAGTGTCCATGCGTGTGATCGCGTTGTCCGAGGTGACCGGGGACATGGTCGACCTGGTGGGCGGCAAGGCGGCCCGGCTGGGGGAGATGGCGCGGTCGGGCGAGCGGGTTCCGGACGGCTTCTGCGTCACCACGGCCGCCCACGAGCTCGGCGTGGTGCCGGCGGCCGAGGTCGCGCAGGCGTACGAGCGGCTCGGCGGGGGACCGGTCGCGGTGCGCTCCAGCGCGACCGCGGAGGACCTCCCGGACGCCAGCTTCGCCGGCCAGCAGGACACCTTCCTCGATGTCACCGGGATCGCCGACCTGCTCGGGGCGATCGAGGGATGCTGGCGCTCGCTGCACGACGCCCGGGCCGTCGCCTACCGGGACGCCCACGGAATCGACCACACGTCGGCGCGGATGGCCGTCGTCGTGCAACGCATGGTCGACCCGGCGGCCGCGGGTGTGCTGTTCACCGCCAACCCGCTCACCGGCTGCCGCACCGAGATGATGGTGGAGGCGGCCGCGGGTTCCGGCGCGGCCGTCGTGGACGGCAGCGCCGCCGTCGAGCGTTACGTCCTCGACGGATCACCGCCGGCCGGCGACGGGCTGCTCGACTCGGCGCGGCTCGCCGAGCTGCGGGACGCGGGGCGCCGCCTCCAGGACCGGTTCGGCGGCCCGCAGGACGTCGAGTGGGCGTACGACCGGCAGGGCGTGCTCTGGCTGCTCCAGTCGCGGCCGGTCACCACGCTGTTCCCGCTGCCGCCGGAGACCGGGCGCCCGACCCCCCGGATCTACCTGGAGTTCGGTCACGTGCAGGGCATGCGGCAACCCGCCACCCCGATGGGCATGTCCAGCCTGAAGTCGCTGGTGGCGGCGATGCTGGCCTCGTTCGGTCTCACGGTGGAGATCACCGACATCGGCGGGCGCCTGTACGGCGACCTGACCGACCTCGCGCGCAACCCGTCCACCCGCAAACGGCTGGTCAAGCTGATGGCGGTGGACTTCGGCCCGCGCGCGCAGGCGGTGATGGAGCACGTGCTCGCCGACCCACGCTTCGCGCCGGTGCCGCATGCCCGCCCTGACCGTACGGCCACCGGCCCGGCCCTGCGGACCGCCGTCCGCGCCGCCACCGGGGTCGTGCGGGCGCTGGCCCGCCCGGAGGCCGCCCGCGCCCGGCTGTTCCGGGAGGTCGAACGCCTCCGGGCCGGGTCGGTCGCCCCCGCCGGGCTGGCCACCGCCGCCGATCGGCTGCGTTACGTGCGGGACGAGGACCCGTCGGCCGGACCCGACGACATCGTCTGGCCGATCGTCGCCGGGATGCTCGCCGCCACGCTGCCGGCCTCGCTGCTGCGGGGCGTGGCCGACCCCGACGAGATCAACACCGTGCTGGGCGGTATGCCGCACAACGTCACCATCGAGATGGACCTGGCGTTGTGGCGGCTGAGCCGGCAGGTCGGCGAGCACCGCCACCTGCTGCTCAGCACTGCGCCGCAGGACCTGGCCGCGGCGTACGCCCGGGGAGCGCTGCCCGACTTCGGGCTGGCGGCGTTCCTGGACCGCTACGGTCACCGCGCCGCCGCCGAGGTCGACCTCGGGGTGCCGCGCTGGGACGAGGACCCCGCGCCGGTCTTCGCCATGCTCGCCAACTACCTGCGCGTCACCGATCCGGAGCAGGCCCCGGACCGGCGCTTCGCCCGCGCCGCGGCGACCGCCGAGGCCACCTGCGCCGACCTTGTGGTCCGGGCCCGCCGGCGCCGGCCGGTCCGCGGCCGGATCGCCGGGTTCCTCCTGCGCCGGGCGCGGATGCTGGCCGGCCTGCGGGAGGCCGGCAAGTTCGCCGGGCTCTACCGACTGCGGGCGATGCGCCGGCAGTTGCTGCTCGTCGGGGCCGAGCTGGCGGAGCGCGGACTGCTCGGGCAACCCGGCGACATCATGTTCCTGACCCTCGACGAGGCGCACGCGGCCGTGCACCACGGCGCCGACCACCGGTCGGCGGTCGCCGCGCGTCGCACGACGCACCGGCGGGAGCTGCGCCGCACCGTGGTCCCGGTGGCGCTGCTCTCCGACGGCACCGACGTCGAGGCCGTCCTCGCGCCGGCGCCGGCTCCGGACGGAGCCCTCCGGGGTGTGGGCGCGGCGGCGGGCAGGGCAACCGGCCCGGCCCGGGTCGTCCTGGACCCGGCCACCGCCCACATCGAACCCGGCGACGTCCTGGTCGCGCCTACCACCGACCCGGGTTGGACGCCCCTGTTCCTCACGGCCGCCGCGCTGGTCACCGAGACGGGGGCGGTGATGGCGCACGGCCCGACGGTCGCCCGGGAGTACGGCATTCCCGCCGTCATCTGCGTCCCGGACGCCACCCGCAGGATCCGGACCGGTCAGCTCGTCACGGTGGACGCCGTCGCCGGCACGGTGACCGTCCACCCCGCACCCGTGCCGGAGCGGGCTCCGGCACGCGGGCGGGGAGCGGTGGTCGCCGCCGGCGGCGAAGGCGGAGGTCCGCCGGTGGCCGGCGACGCGGCCCGCCCATGACAGCATGAGCCCATGCCGAAGAAGGTCGACCGCCACGAACGGCGCACGCTGATCGCGGCCGCTCTGATGCGCGTCGCCGCGCGGCAGGGCGTGGAGGCCGTGAGCCTGCGCCACGTGGCCACCGAGGCCGGCGTGTCGCCCGGGATGGTCCAGCACTACTTCCGCACCAAGGACGAGATGATGGCCTTCGCCATGACCGTCGTGCGGGAGCGCAGCCAGGCCCGGGTCACCGCCGCGATCGCCGGCCTCGGCGAGGCCCCGGCCCCCCGGCTGCTGCTCCGGACGATGGTCGCCGCGCTGCTGCCGCTGTCCGAGGAGTCGCTCGCCGACGGGCGGGTCGCCCTGGCGTTCCTCGCGTACGCGGCGGTGCGGCCGGACGTCGCCGCGGGCATGCGCGAGGACACCGAGCAGATGCGGGCCTTCGTCGCCGACCTCATCTCCGGCCCCCGCCGGGACGAGTACGCGGCCGGCGTGCTGGCGCTGATGGAGGGGCTGGGCGTCCACCTGCTTAACGGTCACTACACGGCGAAGCAGGCGCTGGCCGCGCTGGACGCTCATCTCGACCTCGTCTTCGGGGCGGCGGACCGCGCGGAGAGGCCGTGATCACCGTCTGGGAGGCGACGGCGGAGCGGGGGCGGCCGGCACCCTCGACGGGCCGCCGATAAAAGTTTCCGCCCCCATTGATGATCCCCTTGGAACTAATCTCCAAAGCGACTAACCTCCTGTGGACCACCTACCGTCCACCATGGAGGAGACTGGTCATGCGCAAGCTGATGTCAGCGGTCGGAGCGGGGGCCCTGCTGGCCGTGGGGCTGGTAGCCGGCGCCGCCGCCCCGGCACAGGCGGCGAGCTGCACGCTCGTGCAGTCCGAGATCTACAACGGCGCCAACATGATCGCCTACTCGCAGGGGCTGCAGGGCTGCTCCGGCGACGTCTACTGGGAGATCCAGTCGGGCGACGCGGGGAGCTGGCAGGTCGCCGACAGCGGCACCACGCACTACGACAACCAGGTCCAGAGCTACTACGGCGACCTCGAGTTTCCGTGCTACATGCGGATCTACGCGAAGTTCGGCACCCAGGAGAAGCTGACCCAGCCGGTGCGTAACTACAACTGCGCCGGCTGACGCCAGGACGAGCCGGGCCGCCGGGGTTCGCGACCTGCACGCCTGGTGGATCGCCACCAGCGACGTCGCCGGGCGGGGCGGCCTCGGTCACCCCGCCCGGCAGGTCACCGGCACGAGCCGCGGCGGGTCGGCTCCGGCTCGAGCCGACCCGCCGCCGCCTCAGGACGCCGGATACCGCACGAGGTAGACCGGCGCGCCGACCCGGGTCGTGTCGGCCGCCGCGCCCACGCCGTTGACCACGTGGTCGATGGTGCCGGCGCTGAGGTTCACCGTCATGACGTGGTGCAGCCGCACGCCCGGGGTCACCGGCACCTCGAACCCGTTCTCGGTGTGGATCGCCGGGTTGTTCTGGTTGAACACGTACACCCCGCCGCCGTGCAGGGTGTGGTGCCGCACCCGGTCGGCGACCTTGTAGCCGGCCCAGCCCTCGACGTCGCCGTTCATCCAGTCGGCCTGCGTCGGCGGGTCGTACGGCAGCTCGTTCTGGTAGAGGACCACCGTGCCGTGTTCGCCGTTCCAGACCGTGTTGTACCGCTGGAAGTGCTCGACGAACAGGCCGGTGGCCGTCACGTGGTCGCCGTTGACGACGACGCCGTGACGGCCCGTGTTGGTCCGCCACCGCTCGGTGTCGCCGTTGACGCCCTCGGTGAAGCCCTCGACGCCGTGGTCCCCGCGCCACACCCAGGTGTGGTCGATGAGGACGTGGTCGGCGTTGACCTCCAGCGCGGTGTCCGCCCTGCCGACATGCGGCCCGCCGACCCGGAAGTACACGTCGGACAGCGTGATCGGGTTGTGCGGGGTGCTGGCGTGGCGCCCGCGTTCGCGTCCCACCCGCAGCAGTACCGGTGACTCGGTGGGGCCGGCGTCGACGGTGACGCCGGCGACGACCACGCCCGGGACGCCGGCGACGTCCAGCGGGACGGCGCCGTCCACGGCGGTCAGCGTCGCGTGCCCGAGGCCGAGAACCACGGTGTCGGGCCGCCTGACCTCGATGCTGCGCGCGATGTCGTACACGCCGGGCGTGAGCAGCAGGTGCCTGCCGCGCGCGAGTTGGCTGTTGATGACGTGCACCGGGTCGGACGGCCGGGCGACGAAGAAGTCACGGATCGGGATGCTCCGGCCCGGCGTCATCCCCTTGCCCCAGGAGACGCCTCGGCTGCCGCGCCGCGCGGCGGGCACGCGGACGTGGTACCTCCCCCGGTCGTCGACGTACAGGTAGGGCTTCTCCCGGCTGAGCGGAGTGGTGTCGAGCGTGGTGTACGGCGGATCGGGGAAGCCGGCGTCGTCCGGGGCGCCCACGGTGCCCGCGAAGACCTGGTTCCACACCGCGTTGGACCAACTGGCGACCTCGCTGTTGCGGGTCAGCCACTGCTGCTGCGAGCCGTTGGTGATGGCGGGCAGCCGAGAGTCGGCGATGAAGCCGCCGCTGGCGTACTGCGGGCCGGCGGTGCAGTAGTCCATGAGCGACAGCCCGCCGCCGTGGATGTCGAGGCGGCGCATCGACACCGCCTGGGACACCGCCCAGAAGTTGGCCGACGCCCGGCAGCCGTCCTGGCCGGTGGCGTTGACGGAGATCGACAGGTTGGACAGGGTGCGCCAGAAGTTGACCAGGGCGATGCAGTTGCCCGTGCCGCCGCCGGCGAGGCAGCGGTTGTAGACCTCGACCTTGCCGTTGATCCCGACGTCGGTGGGGGAGGCGCCCAGGCCGGAGACCTCCGTGTGGTAGCCGACCTTCACGTGCAGCGGCTGCTCGTTCGTGCCGTAGGCGCCGGGCATGAAAAGGTACGCGTGCCGACCGGTGCCCATCTCGTCGTCGACCTGCCGAGCGTGGGCGGCGTCGAGGATCGCCTGGATCTCGCCGACCGGCATGCTCGGGTCGAAGATCGTGACGCGGGGCCCGAGGTCGGGCGCGCCGTGTCGGGGCGGCCCGGCGGCGGCCGTGCCGGTCGTGCCGGCGGCGGTCGTCAGCACGAGGCCGAGCACGAGCGCCCGGCCGAGTCGCCGTCGCCCGCCGAGGATCTGGGTTCTCATGCGGTTCGTCCTCTCCGCCGGGCCGGGAGCTGTTCCGGGCGCGGCGAGCTGCGTGGGGAGGCGCCCCGGCGGCGGGCACGAGGGCCCTCGTGCCGTGCGGCCCGGCAAGTGGTCGTCGTCGACCTGCCTCGTCGGATGGCCGCGCGGGTCGGAACACCGCGTGAGAGCGCTCTCGGCCTGGCATGTTTCTACCCCGAGAACGCGCCGCGCGCTACAGCAACGAACCTCGATCTTCGCCGGAAGCGCGCTCCGTCGCGCCGCCCGCAACCGACGCCGGCCGGGCGACGAGCCGGCCGGTCCCCGGAGACCACGGCGATCCGGACAGAGGAGCGGGCGCGGCCGCGCTTTTCGGATCTGCTGTCCGACCTGCCCGCCCTTGGCAGAGTGAGGAGGTGACCGAGAAGGGGCCGACGGTGGCGGCCGGCCGGATCCAGCTGGTCGGCGAGTCCAGCGCGGTCAGCCGGCTCGAACTCTTCCTCGACCTGATCTTCGTCTTCGGCTTCATCACCGTCTCCGACCTGGCCGCGGCGAACCTCACCGTCGAGAGCCTGCTGCACGGCGTGGTGCTGCTGGTCCTGCTCTGGTCGTGCTGGATGTCGTACGCCTGGCTCGGCAACGCCGTCCGCGTGGACCGGGGGATCATGCCGGTGGTCATCTTCGCGCTGGCGGCGGTGATCCTGGTCATCGGCGTGACCCTGCAGGAGGCGTTCGCCGACAAGCCGGGTGGGCTGCGCGGGCCGCTGCTCCTCGTGGTCTGCTACCTGGTCGTGCGGTGCGGCGCGCTGCTGGTCGCGACCCTCGCCGTCTGGCGGGATCCCGCCGTCCGCCGCGTTCGCCTGCGTGCCTGGTGGCCCGCGCTCGCCGCCGCGCCGTTGCTGCTGGCGGCGGGCCTGCTGCCCGTCGACGGGTTCGGCGCCGGCGGGGAGGCCCGGGAGTGGATCCGTTTCGCGCTGGTGCTGGCCGCCATCGTCGTCGAGTACGTCGGCGCGTGGCTCATCGGCATGGTCTGGTGGCGCCTCCGCTCCGTCAAGCACTGGACCGAGCGGTTCCAGCTGATCATCCTGGTGGCGTTCGGCGAGATCATCATCTCGGCCGGCACGGGCCAGGGCGTCGGCTCGGCCACCCCGGTCAGCTGGGGGGTGCTCGGGGGCACCGTGCTCAGCATGCTGCTGGTGGGCGTCCTCTGGTGGACGTACTTCGACATCGCCCGGTTCTCGGCGGAGGACGCGCTGGAACACGCGTCCGGCCTCGCCCGCGCGCGGCTCGCCCGTGACGCGTACGCGTACGTGCACCTGCCGATGATCGTCGGGCTGACCCTGCTCTCCGTCGGGCTGAAACACACGTTCAACGGCGTGGCGTTCCAGTCGGTCCGGTCGGAGTCCGCGCTCGGCCTGTTCGCCCTGTACGGCGGGGTCGCGCTGTACCTGCTCGCCCTGATCGCCTTCGAACGCCGGGCGATGGGCATCTGGGGCCGGGGGCCGATCGTCGGCCTCGTCCTGGTGCTGGTCCTCGCCCCGGTCGCGGCGCTGGCGCCGGTGGTCGTCGAACTCGGCCTGCTGGCCGCCGCGGTGGTCAGCCTGGTCCTGCTCGACCGCACCGTCTTCCGGGTGCGGCACCGGTCGCTGCACCGGAAGATCCAGCCGGTCACCGAGCGCTCCAGCGGGGTCACACCCAAGGAACTCTTCCTCGACCTGGTCTTCGTCTACGCCTTCATCCAGGTCACCGAGCTGATGACCGCGCGACCCGGCTGGCGCGGGCTGGCCGAGGGGCTGGCGGTGCTCGCGCTGCTCTACTGGGCGTGGTGCTCCTACGCCTGGCTCGGCAGCGCGTTCCGCACGGAGAACGCCGTGGCCCGGCTCCTGCTCCTCGCCGCCGCGGCGAGCATCCTGGTGATCGCCGTCGCCGTGCCCGTGACCTTCGCCGACCTGCCCGGTGGCCTGCGCGGGCCGCTGGTCTTCGTGACCTGCTACGGCGTCGTGCGGGCGCTGAACCTCGCCGCGTTCTGGATGTTCGCCCGCAACGACCGGGTGTTCCGGGGCCAGTTGGTGCGGCTCGCGGTGCCGGCCGCCGTGGCGCTCGCGCTGCTCTACGCCGCTGCCTCCGTGCCGCAGCCGCCGGCCGATCCCGAGGCGTTCGCGGCCGTGCGCGCCGGACTCTGGGCGACCGCCATCGTCGTCGACCTCGGTAGCGGCTACCTGCTGAACGCCCGGCACTGGCCGGTCCGCTCCGCCGAGCACTGGGCCGACCGGTTCGGCCTGCTCATCCTCGTCGCGCTCGGCGGCGCGATCATCTCGACCGGCGCGTCGGTGAGCAACCGCGCGGTCTCCGCGCCCATGGTCGTCGCCACCGTGCTCGGGCTGGTGGTGGTCGCGATGCTCTGGTGGGCGTACTTCGACGTCGACGCCACCGCGGGACAGCGAGGCGTGCAGAGCCTGCAGGACGGCCGGCGCAGCCGGCTGGCGCTCGAGGCGTACACGTACACGCACCTGCCGATGATCATCGGTGTCGTGCTGGTCGCGCTCGGGCTGCGCAGGACGGTCGCGGAGATCGAGCGGGTCGCGGGACCCGTCGGGTGGAGCATGTCCCACCTCGCCCTCTACGGCGGTGTGATCGTCTTCCTCCTCGGCGACAAAACCTTCTGGTGGCGAATCCAGCACCGCGTCCGTGGCCGCCGGGTGGTCGCGCTCGTGACGCTGGCCGTCCTACTGGGCGTGGCCACCACGGTGTCCCGGCTCGCGTCGCTGGCCCTGCTCGCCGCCGTCCTGAGCGCGTTCACGCTGGCCGAGGCCGTCGGCACCCGTCATGTGCGCAGGGCCGTGCACGACCCGTTGGTCTCGGAGTCGTCCGCGCCGCACCGGCGCTGACACGCCAGCAGGTCCCGGGCGGGTGCAGGCGGGGCGGTCGGCGTAGTCCTGCCGGCCGTGCGGTCACGGCGCCAGGCGCTTCTCGAACCAGTGGTGCGCGTAGGGCTCGGCGTTGTACGGCTCGACCTCGCGGTAGCCCGCCGAGCGGTACATCGCGATCGCCTCGGTGAGGTTGCGGTTGGTGTCCAGTCGGACGGTGGTCCAGCCCCGGTCGACGGCGTGTCGTTCCAGCTCGTCCAGCATCCGCCGGCCGACCCCGAGCCCGCGTACGGTGTCCGCCACCCAGACCCGCTTGATCTCGGCCGGCGCGTCGCGGTGGAGCTTGACCGCCCCGCAGCCGACGGGTTCGGCGTTGAGGGTGGCGAGCAGGAGCACGCCGGCCGGCGGGACGAGGTCCTCGTCGTGGACCGCGTTGCTCCGGGCCGGGTCGAACCCGTCGTCGAACCGTCGGGCGACCTCCCGGGCGTAGGCCCGCATGCACGCCCGGGCCCGTGGGTCGCTCGGCGGGCAGGGTTCGATGACCACCATCGAGGCGACGAGCAGCCGCTCGACCTCGGCCATGGCCGCGACGAGCCGCTGCCGGCGCTGCTCGGTCAGCGGTTCGAGGATCGACGAGGCGAACTCGTCGGAGCGCTTGTCGAGCTCGATCCACTCCGCCCGGCCGGTGTCGGTGAGCGTGGCGACCCGCACCCGCCCGTCGCCGCCGACCTGGTCGGACGGCCCGACGGTGACGAGTCCGTCGGTTTCCAGGATGCGCAGCAGCCGGCTGAGGTGCCCCGAGTCCAGCCCGAGCCGGGCCCGTAGCGCCGCGACCTCGGCGCCGCGAGGGCCGATCTCCCAGAGCACCCGCGCCTGCGCGAGGGGGCGCCCGCGCGCCATGTACTCGTCATCGAGGGCTCCCACCCGTTGGGTCACCGTCCGGTCGTCCCCGAGGGGCCGGTCAGGACGCGGTGCAGGAGCGCACCTGCGGGCGCGTCCAGTTGCCGTTGGCCATCGTGGTGAACCCGAAGACGTTGCCGCTGCCGTTCGACCGCATGGTCATGACGTTCCCGCTGCTGTCCCAGCTCGGGGTGCCGTTCCAGGTGGCGGAGACCTTCTGCGGGGGCGTCACGGCGACGACGACCGTCCAGGTGGTCGCGCCGCTGACCGTCACCTCGCTGTTGAACCGGTCGGCCCAGCGGGTGCCGTCGCGCAGGGTGGCGGTGCAGCCGCCCCCGCCGGGCGGCGGGGTCGTCGGCGGGGCCGTCGTCGGCGGGGCGGTGGTCGGCGGGGCCGTGCCGCCGTTGAGGGCGGCGAGGACCGCGTCGTACGCGGGCTTGCGGTTGCCGCTGTTGTCGAACAGCAGAGGGGTGTCGGAGGCCCGCCACGAGTCGCTGTCCCGGATGCCCCAGACGGTGATGCCGGTGCAGCGGGAGACGGCCAGGCAGTCGTTGACCACGTTGCGGTACGTGGTGGGCGACGCGCCGGCGATGTCCAGCTCGGTGATCTGCACGTCGACGCCGAGCGCGGCGAAGCTGGACAGCGTGGTGCGGTAGTTGCCCGGGTACGGCGAGCCGCTGTTGAAGTGCGACTGGAAGCCGACGCAGTCGATGGGCACGCCGCGCTGCTTGAAGTCGCGGACCATGTTGTAGACGGCCTGGGTCTTGGCGTGCGTCCAGTCGTCGGTGTTGTAGTCGTTGTAGCAGAGCTTGGCGCCGGGATCCGCCGCGCGGGCGGCCCGGAACGCGGCCTCGATCCAGTCGTTGCCGGTGCGCTGCAGGTTGGAGTCGCGCCGGGCGCCGGTGCTGCCGTCGGCGAACGCCTCGTTCACCACGTCCCACGCCACGACCTGCCCGCGGAAGTGGGTGGCCACCTGGGTGACGTGGTTGAGCATCGCCTGACGCAGCGCGCTGCCGCTCATGTTCTGCATCCAGCCGGGCTGCTGGGAGTGCCAGGCCAGGGTGTGGCCGCGTACGCTCATGCCCCGGCTGCGGGCGTGGCTGACGATCCGGTCCGCGTTGGCGAAGGTGAACTGCCCCTGCTGCGGCTCGGTGGCGTCGATCTTCATCTCGTTCTCGGGCGTCACGGAGTTGAACTCGCGGTTCAGGATCGTGACGTAGGTGTTGTCGCTGAGCTTGTTGGCGGCCACGGCGGCGCCGAAGTAGCGGCCGCGCTCCGCCGCGGACGCGCCCAACGTGGTCCCGGCGCTGGCCGCGCCGGGCACGATCATCGTGCCGGCCGCGGCGAGCAGGCCCACGGCGGCGAGGACCAGGGCGCCGCGCACCCGAGGGCTCGACCTGGGGCGGGTGTCCCGGTGACACCTCTCGAACATGGTTGCTCCTTCTCTGGGGCCGGTCCGCGTCCCTGCGGCGCGGAACGGCGTGGTGGGGTGTGCCGGGGCCGAGCCGCTCGGCCGAGCGCGCCGGAGGGGGCGCCGACCGCAGCCATCGACCTCAGTGGATGTGGAGTATGGCAGCGCCGCGCATCGGCGAGCAACAATTTCCGGAAAACTAACGAGAGCTGTGGCGGGCCGCTCTCCGGCCGGGCCGGAGAAAGAAGCAGCTAGAAATGTGGTTGAGTGATGCCGACGGCCGGTGCGGGACGTGCCGGGCGATCAAGAGGCGTATCTGAGGGGCCGATGTTCCGGGACAGTTCCGTAACAGGTGCAGGGCCCCGCGCCCCTCCGTTTCCGCCCGCCAGCCGGCGGCATGGCCGGGAACAGCCCGCCCGGCTATGGTGGCGGGCATGCAGGATCGGCACGGTGTCCGCCGCGCCGGCAAGCGGGTCTCGCTGCCGGCGCTGCTGATGCTGGCCGTGCTGGTCATGGTGCTGTCGGCGGCGCGGGCGATCGGGCTGTGCATCGTGTTCCGGTCGACGCGCCGGGCCGTCCCGGGTTGCGTGCCGGCATGGTCGGCGGACCGCGCTCCGCCCAGGCTGACGTTCGCCGTCTGAAGCCTGACCGCCTCCCGGCGCCGCGCGGCGCCGGCCCTTGGCTTGGAGCACCATGCCTACCCCGCGTCACGACCCGCGTCCCCGTACCTCGTCCGTCGGAGACGGGCCGCCCCACCCGGTGACCCGCGCCGTCGCGAACGCCCCACTGCGGGGGCGATGACCGTGCTGGCGCCCGGCGCGTACGCCCGCCTCGGCGTACGACATCCCCTCGCCCTCGACCTCGGCACGTCGACGGTGCGGGTGTGGACCCCGCTGCACGGCGCGGTCGTGGCCGAGCCCGCCGTCGTCGCGCGGATTCCGTCCGGCGGCCACGCCGTCGGGCGCGCCGCCATCGACCTGCGGGCCACCAGCGGAGCGAAGCTGGTGTGGCCGGTGCGGCACGGCGTCGTGGCGGACTTCGCCGCCTGCGTACACCTGCTGCGGGTCGTGGCCGCGGCCACCGGGCGGCCGGGCGGCGACCTGTCCCCGGTGGTGGTCGGTGTGCCGGCCACCGCCACGTTGCGGCAGAAGAACCTCCTGGTCGCGGTGGTCCGTCGGGCGCTCGGTGGGCGCGTCTCCACCGTCGAGGAGCCGCTGGCGGCCGCCCTGGCCTGCCCGGCCGACCTCGATCACGACGACATCGTCGCCATCGACATCGGGCACGGTCGCACCGAGATCGCCCGCATCGCCGACCGAGGCGTCGCGGCGGCCGAGCGCGTCGACGTGCCCAACGCCGTCGACCAGGTGCCGCTGATCGCGGCCGCCGTGCGACGCCTGGGCGCCCACCCGGCCTGCGCGGGTCGACGTCGGCTGCTGATCACAGGCGCGGCGCCGCGCATCCCGGGCTGGCGGCCCAACTGGCTGCCCTGACCGGCCGTACGGTCACGATGCCCGCCGACCCGCACCTGGCCACGCTCGCCGGCCTGCGCCTGCTGCTCACCGGCTGACCGGGCGACGGTCCCGCGCGGCGTCCCGGTGGCGGTGCCGTGCGGCCGCCCGTCGCCTCCCGCGGCCGGCCGAGCCCCGTCCGGCCGCGACCGCACCGCGCCCTGTCGCCCGCTTCCCCCTCACCACCTGGAGTTCTGATGGACGTCGAACTGACACCGCTGCCGGGCATCGGATTTCGTCGGATGTTCACCACCGACGCGGGGTGCCGCGTCGGCGTGGTGACCCACTACGCCGGCGGCCGGCGTGAGCTGGTCTACCACGATGGCGACGACCCCGACGCCACCCGCAGCATCACGTTGAAACGCGACGAGGCCGTCGCCCTCGCGGGACTGCTCGGCCTCCTCGACGTCTTCGACGTCACCATCACCGCCGCCGACGACGGGGGGAGGCGACCCGCCGCACCGCGGTGAGACACCCCCCGCCGCCCCGCGCCGGGCCGTGGCACGGCGGCGGCGAGGTCGGCCGGCGCAGCGTCGTCAGGTCGGCCGGCCCGGCGACGCCGGAGCGTGGCGGGTCGGTCGAGGCCGGAGCTCGTCGGGGTCAGACAATTCGCCGGGTGGGCAAGTACCATGAGCCGTGACCACTCCTTACTTCGCCCGACCTGAGCCGCCGTACTATGTCGCCGTCTTCACGATCACGCCGAGCGGAACCGATCCCGACGGCTACGCCGAGATGAACAAGCGGATGTTGGAGTTGGTCGAAACTCACCCTGGCTACCTGGGCCGAGAGTCAGCGGTCCTGCCGGACGGCAGTGACCTCGTCGTCATCTACTATGCGGACGCCGAATCGATCCGTGCCTGGAAGCGGAACCCTGAGCATGTGGTGGCCCAGCAGCTCGGCCGGCAGAGGTGGCTCGCGAGTTACCGTGTCGAGGTGGCGCGTGTCGAGCGCGCCTACGAGTTCACGGCGGGCTCCGGTGTGGACGCGGCGTCGGACGGCGGTGGATAGACCTGCGGATCAGTGCCGATCAACTCGTGCTCCCGTGTCGCCGGGTGGGCGCACGACCGGTCGACAGCCCGCGCCACATGGGGCGAGACGGCGGCGCGCCCTCCAGCAGGTCGACGGTGCGTTCCCGGCGCGACCTCTGCCGCACCCCGGCCGGGTGATCGGTGCGGTAGCGGACCACGATCCGGCACGCTCCGCGAACGCCCCGGCGGCGGCGACTCCCGCGGTGCCGGTCCGGGCGGGACGACTCGCCCCGGCCCGCCCCTCGGGCGTGCTCAGGCGGTCGCGACGAACTGACTGACGTGGTACGCGGTGCTGCGGTTGTCGGGCGTCCTGGTCCACTTCGACACCATCAGGTGCAGGTCGTTGGCCCCGCGAGTCGACCACGGGTGGATGAAGCCGCCGTAGAGCCCCGGCTCCTGCCACGAGGTGACCTGGACCTTCTCGGCCGTCCAGACCCGGTCCGGCCCGGCCGCGGTGCGGGTGACGATGCAACCGGTGGCGCAGTTGAGGTAGGACATCACCCAGGTGCCGTCGGCGAGCCGTCGCACCGACGGCTCGCCGAAGCGGCCGGTGAGGATCGGCGTGCACGGGCGGCCCCAGCCCCAGCTGCTGCCGTTCCAGCCCCAGCCCTCGTACGACTCGGGGTGGAACAGCCGGTCCCAGCGGACCCGGCGCAGCATCATCGGGCCGTCCTGGCGGCCGGAGCGCACCGAGAACACGTACACCCAGTCTCCGTCGCGCTGCATCGTCCACATCTGGAACGGGTCCGTGTTGGCGCCGTTGTTCCACCACTTCAGCGGCGTACGGACGAAGTCGTTGCCGTTGTCGCTGTACGCCAGCCCCGCGTAGCGCGACTTCCAGTGCGGCCCGGCCGGGCCGGCGGAGGCCCAGTTCTCGATGCTCATGTACGACACGAGCTGGCGCCCGGTCTCGGGGAAGCTGATCCCGTCGTTGGGGATGACGGTCACCTCCCAGAGGCCGTCGATGCCGACGCCGTTGTGGCCGTTGTGCATCAGCTCCGGGGCCCGCCCGTTGCCGGCGACCCGGGCGGCGCTGTCGAAGACGATCCCACCGCTGGAACCGGGGTGGACGTTGGAGCGCAGCATCACCGGGGAGCGCCAGTCGTTGGGCAGCGGCGGGCCTTCCGGCCACGGCGTGTTGAAGGTGTCGCCGAACAGGTAGCCGATGGAGCCGTTCTCCAGCACGTACGGAATGCCGAGGTCCGTGCCGGCGACCTGCCACCGGTGGTTGGTGTCCAGGTCCGCGCCGGTGAGGCGTTTCTTCCAGGACGCGGCCTGCGCCGCGGCGGGGGCCAGGGCCGACCCGACCGCGGCGGCCGCGCCGACGGTGGCGACCCTTCCGAGCAGTGCACGGCGGTTGATGGTCATGACCGTCCTTGTCGCGAGGGGCGCCGGGCGGGGCGGTGGACTGCGGAGGCGGCGCGGATGTCATTCCGGCCAAGCGACCTACGTCGATGTAGGGCAGCAAACTACGGCCAACTTCCCGAAGGGGTCAAGCGCGCCCGGCGATCGAAGGATGTTTGCGGGGGCCTAGTGGCACCCTGCCGGAAACTTTCGCCGACCCATTGACAGGCGTCACCGCGCCTCGCCAGACTCGCGGCCAACGGAAACACCGATCGCCCAGCACCACGCCGGGAGACGCGGGCCAGCCGGTCGCCGAGCCGGGCGATGCGCGCCGAGCACCACCCCGACCGACCGGCGGCGGTCCGACACCACGGGCCGACTACCACCGACAACTGGGGCGGCGCGCCGTAGCGGCCGGCCGGGGAGCCGGGTCGGGCCCGGTCAGACGTCGACGACCAGGTGGACCGTGACCGCGTCGCCCACCGTCAGCCCTTCCGCCTCGCGTACCCCCGCCTTCACCGGCACGAGGTAGCGACCGTCCTTGGGAAACAGCGACGTCCGCCACCCGGTCGCCCCGATCCGCGCCATGACGGGGATCATGCCCCAGCCGTAGCTCACGGACGCGCACGTGGCGTTCAGTTCGTGGGAGCCCTCTTCCGGCACGGTGACGAAGTGCCAGGGCGCCGGGCCCCGCCAGAACCACATCTCGCCACTGAACTCCAGCTCCATCGACCCAGGATAGGACCGCCGTCGCCGGCACCGCCGCCCCCGGAACGCGTTCGCGTCGTCCGGGCCGATCGGGCAGCATCTACCGGGTGATGTTGGTGGTTCCCGCGGACCCGCTGTGGCCGCGTCGCCCGGACGAGCACTTCGCGCCGGAGGCGGACGCCGCGCGGGATGCCGGCGTCGCGGTCGCGATCGTCGACCACGACGCGCTGGCCCGGGGCGACGACGTGCGGCGGGCCGTCTCCCGGGTGACGGGGGAGGGCGTCGCGGTCTACCGCGGCTGGATGCTGCGCAGCGAGCGGTACGCCGCCTTCGCCGCCGCGCTGGCCGGCTGCGGCGTCACGCTCCGGACTACCCCCGAGCAGTTCCGGCGCGCCCACGAGCTGCCCGGCTGGTATTCCGACCTTGCCGACGCGACGCCGCGTACGACGTGGAGCGTCGGGACGCGGCGCGCCGACTTCGACCGGGCGAGGCGGGAGCTCGGCGACGGGCCGGCGGTGTTGCGCGACTTCACCAAGTCGATGAAGCACCACTGGCACGAGGCGGCGTTCATCCCGGACCTCGCCGACGGCGACCCCGCCTGGGCGGTCGCGAGCCGGTTCCTCGATCTGCGCGGCGACGACTTCGTCGGTGGCTTCGTGCTGCGCCGCTTCGAGCGGTTCACCACCGCCGAGGTCCGCACGTGGTGGGTCGACGGCGTCTGCGTCCTGGTCGGCGCGCATCCGGACAGCCCGCACGACACCCCGCCGGAGGACTTCGACCCGCGCCCGCTGGGCGCGTCGATCGGGGCGCTGGGGCTGCCCTTCGTGACCGTTGACCTGGCGCTGCGCGCCGACGGGGTGTGGCGGATCGTCGAACTCGGCGACGGGCAGGTCAGCGACCGGCCGGTCACCGTCGCACCGGCCGCGCTGGTCGGCGCGCTGTTCACCGGCCCGACCCGGCCCTGACCGCGAGAGGTGCGCACGCGGCGGCGCTCCGCCCGGGATCAGCCGGCCGGTCGGGGCCTGCCGGCACCGAGCGGCCCGGACAGCGCGGCGCGCGACGCGGCGACGATCGCCTCCACCCCGATTCCCGCCTGGTCCATGAGTTCGCTCGACGTCCCGGAGGTGGGCAGTCCGCGCACCGCCAGGTGCGTCACCCGAACCGGTTCGGCGAGGTCGGCCAGCGCCTCCAGCACGGCCGATCCGAGGCCGCCCTCCGGGTAGTGGTCCTCCACCACCACCAGCCGGCCGCCCGTGACCCGGACGGCGTCGAGCAGCCGCTGTCGGTCGAGCGGCTTCACCGAGTACAGATCGATCACCCGGGCCTGGACGCCCTCGCCCGCAAGCCTGTCCGCGGCGGCGAGGCAGTGGTGCACCGTCACCCCGGCGCCGACGAGCGCGACCCGGTCGTCGGCGCCGCCGCGCAGCAGCTTGCTGCCACCCACCGGGAAGTCCTCGCCGTTGTCGTACAGGACCGGGTAGGCGCCCCGGGTCGTCCGCAGGTAGGTGACGCCCGTGAGGTCGACCATCTGGCGGGCGAGGGCGGCGCAGGACACGGCGTCGCTGGGGTAGAGGACGGTCGACCCGTGGACGGCGCGCATCGCCGCCAAGTCCTCCAGCCCCATCTGGGAGGGGCCGTCCGCGCCGACCTCCACCCCCGCGTGGGAGCCGGCCAGGGCGATGTCGGCCCGGGAGATCGCGGCCATGCGGATGAAGTCGTAGGCGCGGGAGAAGAAGGCCGCGAAGGTCGACGCGAAGGGGCGGTAGCCGCGCACCTGCAGCCCGACCGCAGCGGCGACCAACTGCTGCTCGGCGATGAACATCTCGAAGAACCGGTCGGGATACTCCTCGGCGAACCGGTCGGCGCGCGTCGAGTCGCTGACCTCGCCGTCCAGCGCGACCACGTCGGGCCGGGCGCCGAGCGCGCGCAGCGCGTCGCCGTAGGCGTTCCGGGTGGCCACCCTCGCCCCGCGCTCGTACCGCGGCGGCTCCGGCGGCGCGCCGGCGGGCGCGGCGCGCGGCGGCGCGGGCTCGGGGCGCGGCCCGTCGACGCGGATGCGGCGTACGCCGCCGAGCGCCTCGACGGCGCGTTCGGCCAGGTCGGGCTTGAACGGCTTGCCGTGCCAGCCCGGCTTGTTCTCCACCTCGGGCACGCCCTTGCCCTTGACGGTCCGGGCGAGCACCACGGTCGGGCCCGTCGCCTGCCGGGCGCGGCCCAGCGCCTCGTCGACGGCGACGAGGTCGTGTCCGTCGACGACGACCGCCTGGCAGCCGAACGCCTCGACCCGCCGTCGGTAGGTGTCCAGGTCCCACTCCAACTCGGTCGGCCCCCGCTGCCCGAACCGGTTCACGTCGACGACGGCCGTCAGGTTGCCGAGCCCGTAGTGGCTGGCCTTGTCCAGGGCCTCCCAGATGGAGCCCTCGGCCGTCTCGCTGTCGCCGCACAGCACCCAGACATGGAACGGCAGGCGGTCGAGGTACCGGCCGGCCAGCGCGATCCCGACGCCGACGGGCAGCCCCTGGCCGAGCGCGCCGGTGGCGACGTCGACCCAGGGCAGCGCCGGCGTCGGGTGCCCCTGTAGGCGCGACCCGAACCGGCGGTACGTCTCCACCAGCTCCTCGTCGCTGATCACGCCGACCGCCTTGAAGACGGCGTACAGCAGCGGCGAGGCGTGGCCCTTGGAGAAGATGAGGTGGTCGTTGGCGCGGCTGTGCGGATCCGACCAGTCGTAGCGCAGGTGCCGGGAGATCAGTACGGCGAGCAGGTCCGCGGCGGACAGGCTGGACGTCGGGTGGCCGGACTCGGCGCGGGTGCTGCACCGGATCGCGTCCACCCGCAGCTGCGCGGCGAGTTCGCCGAGCTCGGTGATCTCGTCCGCGCGGAGTGTGCGCTCTGCTTCCATGGTCACCGGCATCGCCTCCAGCGATCGGCCTTCCTCGGCCAGCCCTCCGCTGCCGGACACCCGGCCCACGGCCGGTGCAGCCTCCCGCCGGCCTGCTTGGGGTAACCGTAGTCAGCAAACCCGGTCCGGCGTCCGGCATCCACCGATTTGCCCGGCAGGCGTGGTTCCGGTTGGCGGTGTGCGGCCCGCCTCGTCGCGGTGGCGGCGTGCCCTGCTGTTCTGGCAGCATCACCCGGAGGATCCGACGGCGTCGACGCAGCCGGCCGGCGCGCTTCGCGGATCGACGGGAGGAACGACGGACGATGGTGATCCCGCGGCTGCGGAGCGCCCGGATCGCTGTCGCCCTCGGGCTCGTCCCGCTCGCCGCCTGCTCGACGACCGCCACCCCCTCCGCGCCCGCGTCGGACCGGGCCACCTCGTCGGCCCCGGCCGCGGCCTCTCCCGCTCCCTCGGCGGTCGACGCCGGCTTCCGGCAGCTCGAGGCCGAGTTCGGTGCCCGGCTCGGCGTCTACGTCGTCGACACGGGATCCGGCCGCACCGTCGAGCACCGCGCCGACGAGCGGTTCGCCTACGCGTCGACCTTCAAGGCACTGGCCGCCGCGGCCGTCCTGGACGAGACGACGACGGCCGAGCTCGACCAGGTCGTCCGCTACACCGGCGCCGACCTCGTGGCCCACTCGCCGGTGACGAAGGAGCACGTGGACGAGGGCATGACCCTGCGCCGGCTCGCCGACGCCGCGGTGCGGTTCAGTGACAACACCGCGGCCAACCTGCTGCTCGAGCGACTCGGCGGCCCGGACGGCTTCGAGCGGAGCCTGCGCGCCCTCGGCGACGAGGTCACCGACCCCGAGCGGACGGAGACCGCCCTCAACGAGGCGAGGCCGGGCGACGTGCGCGACACGAGCACCCCCCGCGCCCTCGCCAGCGACCTCCGGGCGTACGCCGTCGGCGACGCGCTCTCCGCCGAGGACCGCGCCCTGCTGACCGGATGGCTGCGCGGCAACACCACCGGGGACGCGCTCATCCGGGCCGGCGTCCCGGCGGGCTGGGTGGTCGGCGACAAGACCGGCGCCGGCGGGTACGGCACGCGCAACGACATCGCCGTGGTGTGGCCCCCCGACGGCGACCCCGTCGTGCTCGCGATCCTCTCCAGCCGGACCGATCGGGACGCCCGGTACGACGACGCGCTGATCGCCAGGGCGGCGCGGCTGGCGATCGCCGCGTTGCGCTGAACCGCGGCCGTCGCCGGCCACCGGAGCCCGCAGGAGAGGGATCGCGCCGCCAAGGAACCCGCCGTCCGCAGCTACGCCCCGCGCGGCCGGCGCACCTGCACATCGACCTGTTGCCGCAGTGGCAGGGCCGGGGCTGGGGCGGCGGCTGACGTCGCGGTTGGCGCCGGCCCGCACGCCGCCGGGGTGCCCTCGGTGCACCCGGGGATGCTGATCAGCAACGTGGCCGCCCCGCCGGTGCTAGGACCGGTTGGGCTTCACCGGGGTCGCGGTCGCGGACGCCGGCCCGCCCACCTTCCTGGCCCGGTCCACCGCGGGCCTCGACGGGCCGCCGGAGCGGTGACCGGCGCCGGCCGGTGGCCGGCAGGACTATCTCGCGACGTGGCGGGAAAGGGGCCGCCCGGGTAGCCGTTGCGGATCGGGGGTGCCGTGGAAGCCGTCGTGATCGGCGTGGTGATCGTGATCGCGGTCCTGGCGCTGGTCGGCGCGCTGAGCGTCCGGCTGGTGCAGCAGTACCAGCGCGGTGTCGTGTTCCGCTTCGGCCGGGTGCTGACGCCGGTCCGGGAGCCCGGGCTGCGGCTGATCGTCCCGATCGCGGACCGGATGATCCGGGTCAGCATGCAGACGACCGTGATCGGCGTGCCCCCACAGGGGGCGATCACCCGGGACAACGTCACCCTCACCGTCGACGCGGTGGTCTACTACCGCGTCGTCGACCCGGTGAAGGCGCTGGTCAACGTCCGCGACTACCCCTCGGCCGTGCTCCAGGTGGCGCAGACCGCGTTGCGTTCGGTGATCGGCAAGGCCGACCTGGACACCGTGCTGGGCGACCGGGACCGGGTCAACGCCGAGCTGAAGGCGGTCATCGACGCGCCGACGGAGGAGCCGTGGGGGCTGCTCATCGAGCGTGTCGAGGTCAAGGACGTCGCGTTGCCCGAGGGGATGAAGCGATCGATGTCCCGCCAGGCCGAGGCGGAACGCGAGCGCCGCGCCCGGGTGATCGCCGCCGACGGCGAGTACCAGGCGTCCCGCCGGCTCGCCGACGCGTCCCGGGCGATGGCGGCCACGCCCGGCGCGTACCAGCTGCGGCTGCTGCAGACCGTGGTGGACGTGGCGGCGGAGAAGAACAGCACCCTGGTGATGCCGTTCCCGGTCGAGCTGCTGCGCTTCTTCGACAAGGTCACCCGCGACACCGGACCGTCGGAGGCGCAGGGACCCGTGGCGCAGGGGCCCGTGGCGCAGGGGCCCGTGGCGGAGGGGTCCGCCGCTGCGGCGCCCGGCGACGGCCGCCGTCTCCCGCCGGCCTGACCCTCGCCGCCGCCCGTCCGGCCGCAGGCCCCGCGCCGGCCGGTCTGAGCGCGCCGCCGCCGCGGGCTCGCCTTGCCGACCGCACACCTGCACGGTGGCGGCACCGCCGGCGGGCGGGCCGGATCGTGGACGACGGCGCAGCCGAGCCGGGCGGTGCCGACCACCCCGGCGAACCGCGGTCGGGACCGGGCGCGGCAGCGCCCCCGGCAGCCTGCCGACCGAGCGGGTCGGCCGCGGCCAGCGCACGGTCGAACTGACGCTGCGCTGGGCCTTCAGCGGGGTGGGCACCACGACCGGGTCGGCCACCGTCGACATCGTCTCCCCGTCCTTCGCGCAGGACCGGGTCCCGGTGGCCTACGACTGCCGACGCCGCTGACCCGCGCGGCCGGCGGGCGGGGCGCCAACCGCCGGACCCGGCGCGCGTCGGTGCCCCCGGGCGTCCGGCGCGACCGGTGTTTCCCTGCTCAGCGCCGGGGGTAGGTCGGGCCCGACGAAACGGATGCCCGTGTGGAGGATGCGATGAGAGACGACTTCGGCGACGCGGCGGGGGACGCCCTCCGCTCGGTGCTGCTGTTCCTGCCCAAGGCCGTGGCCTTCGTGGCCATCCTGGTGGTCGGTTGGCTGATCGCCAAGGCCGTGCTCAAGATCGTGGACAAGGTGCTGGAGCGGGTGGGCTTCGACCGCGCGGTGGAGCGCGGCGGGATCCGCCGGGCCCTCGCCCGCTCCCGGTACGACGCCAGCGACATCGTCGCCAAGCTCGCCTACTACGGGGTGCTGCTGGTGACCCTCCAGCTCGCGTTCGGCATCTGGGGGCCGAACCCCATCTCGGACCTCATCGCCGGCGTCATCGCCTGGCTGCCCCGCGCCTTCGTCGCGATCGTCATCGTCGTGGTCGCCGCGGCGATCGCCAACGCCGTCAAGGACATCATCAGCGGCGCCCTGGGCGGTCTGTCGTACGGGCGGATCCTGGCCACCGTCGCCTCGGTCTTCATCCTCGGCCTCGGCGTCATCGCCGCCCTCAACCAGATCGGCGTGGCCACCGCCGTCACCACGCCGGTGCTGGTGGCCGTGCTCGCCACCCTCGGCGGCATCCTCGTCGTCGGGGTCGGCGGCGGGCTGGTCCGCCCGATGCAGAGCCGGTGGGAGTCGTGGCTGACCCGTGCCGAGCAGGAGTCGCAGCTGATCGCCACGCACGCCCGTGCCTATCAGGCCGGCCGCCGCGACAGCGCCGCCCACCTGGCCACCCCGGCGACCGACGCGGATGCCACCCAGGTCGTCCCGCGCCCGGGCGACCCCGCCAACCCGGCGACCGACGCGGATGCCACCCAGGTCGTCCCGCGCCCGGGCGACCCCGCCGGCCCGGCGACCGACGCCGATGCCACCCAGGCCGTCCCGCGCCTGGCCACGCCCCACGCCGACCCGGACGCCACCCAGGTGACCTCGACCGGCGCCACCGTTCCGGCGCAGCCGACCGGTCAGGACGCCGAGGCCACCATGGTCATCCCGCCGATGGACCAGGAGAAGTTCCGCCGCTGACGCGCCGCCACCGCACCCCGGGGTGGGACCCGCGCGGGTCCCACCCCGCGCTGCGTGTCACGGGTGAGGCGTCGCCGCCCGGGCCCGCCGGCGTCTATCATCGCCGGCATGACGTGGCGATGTTGATGCACCGCTGACGGTCGCCCCCGTGGGCCGCCGCGGTCGCCGTACGTCCGGCGTCCGCTTCGTCCCCACGGGAAGGCTTCATGACTGTCCACACTCCGCGCGTGCCCGATCCGCGTGTCCGCCGGCTGGCGGCCACGCTCTACGGCTACGCGTTCCTCGGTGAACTCGTTCTGCTCTACCCGCTGTACGCGCTGCTGTTCAGCGACACCGGCCTGTCGGTCTGGCAGATCTCCTCGCTGTTCGTGATCTGGTCGGCCAGCAGCATCCTGCTGGAGGTGCCCTCCGGCGCCTTCGCCGACGCCGTCTCGCGGCGCCTGCTGCTCGTCATCGCCCCGCTCGTCGCCGCCGGCGGCTTCGCGCTCTGGGTGCTCGTCCCCTCGTACCCGGCCTTCGCCGTCGGCTTCGTGCTCTGGGGCGCCGCCGGGGCGCTCGCCTCGGGCGCGCTGGAGGCGCTGGTCTTCACCGAGCTCGACCGGCTCGACGCCGCCGGCCGGTACGCCCGCACCATCGGCCGGGCCAGGACGGCCGAGACGCTGGGCGTGCTCGCCTCGATCGTCCTGGCCGGCCCCGTGTTCGCCCTCGGCGGCTACCCGGCGGTCGGCGCGGCCAGCGTGCTGGCCTGCCTGCTCGCCGCCGCCGTGGCCACCGGCTTCCCGGAACACCGCCGACGCCCGGCCGACGTCCCCGCCGCCACGCCCGCTGCCGCCCCGGCCGGCGCCGGCGTGGTCTGCGCCGCCGGGGCGGAGCAGGTGGGGCGGGGCGGCGAACCGGACGTCGTGATGGTCGAGGACGCAGCGGCGGTTGCGTCGGCGGAGGACGACGGCGACGACCTCGGCTGGTGGGCGAGCCTGCGCGCGGGGCTCGCCGAGGCGCACACCGACCCGGCCGTCCGCGCGGCCGTCCTGCTGGTCGCGACGGTCGCGGCGGTCTGGGGCGCCCTCGACGAGTACACGCCGCTGCTGGCGCGCGACACCGGCGTCGCCGCGGCGACCGTGCCGCTGCTGCTCCTGCTCACCTGGGTCGGGGTCAGCGTCGGCGGCCTGCTCGCCCCGGCGGGGGAGCGGCTCACCACCCGCGGGTACGCCGGCCTGCTGGCGGTGTCCGCCGTGGCCCTGGCCGCCGGGGCGCTGCTCGCCCGCCCGGTCGGCTTCGCGCTGGTAGCGGCGGCGTTCTGCGGCTTCCAGCTCGCCACCGTGCTCGCCGAGGCCCGGTTGCAGGCCCGGATCACCGGCGGCAGCCGGGCCACGGTCACCTCGCTCGCCGGGATGGCCACCGACGTGACGATCATCGCCGTCTACGCCGGGTACGGTCTGCTCGCCACCGGGGCCGGCAACGGGGTCGCCTTCGCGGTGGCCGCCGTGCCGTACCTGATCGTCGCGCTGCTCCTGGTGACCCGCGCCCGCCGGTCGGCCCGTCACCGGGTGGCGGCGGGGCGTCGCGCCGGCTGACCCGCGGCCCGGCGGCGCCCGCCACCGGGACGGGACCGGCGGGTTCGCCGGTCTGCTCCCAGATCGAACTCATCTCGTCGAAGGCCTGCTCCATGAGCTGCACCATGGCCTTGCGGGCGCGCTCGCCGTCGCGCCGCTGGATGGCCTGGGCCACCTCCGCGTGCAACTGGAGGGCCTGCTCGTGCGGGTGGTGCGGCATGAGGTGGTGCTGGTGCCGGCCGGTGAGCACCTCCGCGACCAGATCCTGCAGCCGGACGAACATCTCGTTGCCGGAGGCCACCAGCACCCGCCGGTGGAACTCTATGTCGAGCTGGAGGAAGCGCTCCTCGTCGCCGGCCTTGCCGGCGGCCCACATCTTCGCCGCGAGGCCGACGAGGTCGCTGGCCTCGTCGTGACCGACCCGCTCGGCGGCGAGCCATGCGGCGTGCGGCTCGACGGCGGTGCGCAGCTCGGTGATCGAGCGGAGCTGGACGATGCGGCCGGACGACGCGAGCCGCCAGCGGATCACCTGGGGATCGAAGACGTTCCAGGCGTCCGGGGGAAGGATCATGACCCCGACACGGCGGCGGGCCTCGATGAATCCGATCGAGGCGAGCACCCGCAGCACCTCCCGGACGACCGAGCGGGAGACGGCGTAGCGCTCGACCAGGTCGTCGATGTTGAGCACCGACCCCGGCGCCAGCTCGCCGCCGCAGATGGCCGTGCCGAGGTGGTCGAGGACCCGTGCGTGCAGCCCTGCCTCGACAGGGGCGAGCTGGGCGGCGGCGACCCCCGGGGAGGACTGTTTCACGCGGCGGATCATATCAGTTGAACGTACCCCTTGTATAAGTCTGCTTTTTCGGCCTAGCATCCCGAAGTTAAGCGGATGTAAACCGCGAGGTGGCGGCCCACCCGTCGGGGGGCGAGGGCGGCGGCCACGGCCTCGGCTTCGGCATAAGGAGAGATGGACGTGAGACGTCGATCAGTAATCGGCTCTTCCCTGGCGATGGTCCTCGCCCTCGGCCTGTCGGCCTGCGGTGGCGGCGACGACGCGGGCAGCTCGAACACCGTGCGCGTGACGCTGGTCAACCACGTGTGGACGGAGAACATCAAGAAGGCCCTGCCGGAGTTCGAGAAGCAGTCGGGCCTGAAGGTGGAGGTCACCCAGCTCGGCGAGGACCAGCTCTCCGACCAGTACAACGTCAAGCTGAACGCCGGGTCCACCGATCTCGACGTGATGATGTACCGGCCCCTGCAGGAGGGGAAGCTGTTCGCCAAGAACAAGTACCTCGCCGACCTGACCGAGAAGACCAAGTCGGACGGCGCGTTCGAGTTCGGCGACTTCCAGGCGGGCCCCGTGCAGGCCACCACGTACGAGGACAAGGTGGTCGGCGTGCCGATCATCACCGAGCAGGAGGTCCTCTACTACCGCAAGGACCTGTTGCAGAAGTCCGGCTTCACCGCCCCGCCGAAGACCCTCGACGAGCTCAAGGCGCAGGCGGCGAAGGTCGAGGCCGACAACCCGGGCGTGGCGGGCTTCGTCTCCCGCACCGGCAAGGCCGCCGCGGTCACCCAGTTCTCCAGCTTCCTCTACAGCTTCGGCGGCGACTTCGTCGACGCCAGCGGCAAGGCGTCGGTCAACACCGAGCAGGCCAAGCAGGCGTACGCGTACTACGGCGGGCTGCTGCGTGAGCACGGCCCGGAGAACATCAGCACCGACATGAGCTGGTCCGAGGCGATGGCGATCTTCACGCAGGGCAAGGCGGCGTTCTACACCGAGGCCAACTCGCTCTACAAGAACGCCACCGACCCGACCAAGTCGAAGGTCTCCGAGACCGTCGGGTTCGCGGCCTTCCCGGCCGGTCCGGCCGGCTCGAAGCCGTACAACATCCCCTCCTGGGCGCTGGGCGTCAACGAGGCGTCCAAGAACCAGGACAACGCCTGGAAGTTCATCCAGTGGGCCGCCGGCAAGGAGCAGGCGCTGGCGCAGCAGAAGGCCGGCGTCCCCGGTGCCCGTACCTCGGTCTGGGAGAACCCGGAGGGCGCGGCGACCTACCCGAAGGACCTCGCCGAGGCCACCACGGTCAGCACCGCCAACGGCGTGGGCCACGACCGTCCGCTCGTCGTGAAGGTCGCCGAGGCGCGGGAGATCGTCGGCCAGCCGATCGTCGACGCGATCACCGGCAAGGACGCGGCCGCCTCGGCGGACGCGGCGAACGAGGCGTTCCAGAAGTTCCTCGACGACGAGGCGAAGTAGCCCGAAGCGCGGGTGGCGGAGCCGACCGGCTCCGCCACCCCGCGTCGGGACGCTGGCCCTGACCCACCCCCGGAGACCTCATGTCAGCCGTCACCACACCAGTCAAAAGATCGTCCGAGGCGCGCCCGGAGTCCCCGCAGACCTCGGCCTGGTCGCGCTGGGCCAACGAGCACCGCAAGTGGCTCTTCGCGGCGCCCGCCATGTTGTTCGTCGCCGTGCTGATCGTCTTCCCGGTGGCGTGGACCGGGTACCTCAGCCTGACCGACGCCGAGGGATCGGTGCGGGCCGAGAGCGAGTTCATCGGCTTCCAGAACTACCTCGACGTGCTCGGTGACACCGACCGGTTCTGGCCGGCCGTGTGGCGTACCGCCCTCTTCACCGGCGTCGTGCTCTTCTTCGAGATCGTCCTCGGCATGGCCATCGCGCTGCTGCTGTGGCGGCCGTTCCGCGGGGAGAAGTGGGTCCGGGTCGCGATCCTCCTGCCGCTGGTGGCCACCCCGGTCGCGGTCGGCATGATGTGGCGGCTGATCTTCGATCCCAACATCGGGATGGCGAACCAGGTGCTCGGCTGGGTCGGCATCGGCCCCCAGCCCTGGCTCTCCGGGCAGGGCTCGGCCCTGCCGACGACGATGTTCATCGACATCTGGCAGTGGACCCCGATGGTCGTGCTGATCCTGCTCGCCGGCCTGACGTCGCTGTCCGACGAGCCGCAGGAGGCGGCGCTGATCGACGGCGCCAGCACCTGGCAGCGGTTCCGGCACGTCACCCTGCCGCTGCTGATGCCCACCGTGATCGTCGCGATCCTGCTGCGCGGCATCGACGCCCTGAAGACGTTCGACATCCTCTACGCCACCAAGGGACGCGGCGGCGGGTCGTTCCACGAGGTGGAGACCCTCAACGTGTACGCCTACGGGCTCAGCTTCGACTACAACGACTACGGCGTCTCATCGACCGTCCTCATCATCTTCTTCCTGATCATCATCGGGGTGATGTGGGCCCTGACCTACCGCAAGAAGGGGCTGGACCGATGAAGCTGCGCAGGCCGTACAAGATCTTCCGGACGGTGGCCCTCGTCCTCGTCGTGCTCTCGCTGATCGCGCCGCTGATCTGGATGATCGCCGCGTCGTTCAAGACCAACGTCGACATCTACGACACCGACAAGGCGTTCGCCTTCTCCCCGACGCTGGACAACTACACCAACGTGCTCCAGCAGGCGAACTACGTCCAGTTCATCGGCAACAGCCTCTGGGTGGCGCTCGCCGCCACCGTGCTGTCGCTGCTGCTCGGGGTGCCCGCCGCGTACTCGATGAGCCGCTTCAACATGAAGAAGTCCGCGCTGGTCGTGCTCATGGCGCGGGTCATCCCCGGCGTCTCGCTGCTGGTGCCCTGGTACTACGTCTTCTCGAACCTGCAGATGGTCGGCGGGTTCACCGTGCTGATCCTCAGTCACATGTTCGTGTCGCTGCCGCTCATCGTCTACATCATGATGGGCTACTTCGACGGCCTGCCGACCGAACTCGAGGAGGCGGCGCTGGTCGACGGGCTGACCCACATCGGCGCGTTCCGGCGGATCACCCTGCCGCTGTCGGTGCCGGGCATCGCCACCGCCGGCATCCTGTCGTTCATCTTCTCCTGGAACAACTTCATGTTCGCCCTGGTGCTCTCCGGGGCCGACACCAAGACGCTCCCGGTGGCGATCTTCGACTTCGTCGGCTACGCCAGCATCGACTGGGGCGGGCTGATGGCGGCGGCCACCGTGGTCACCCTGCCGATCATGCTGATCGCCCTGTTCGTGCAGAAGTACGTCGTCTCCGGCCTCACCGCCGGCGCCACGAAGGGCTGAGGGACACCATGACCACGATCGCACGGGTGGAGACCTTCCTCGTCGCGCCGCGTTGGCTGTTCGTCCGGGTCGAGACGTCCTCCGGGATCGTCGGCTGGGGCGAGGCGACCTGCGAGGGCCGCTCCGAGACCGTCCGCACCGCCGTCGAGCAGCTCAGCGAACTGCTGGTCGGCAAGGACGCGCTGCGGATCGAGGACCACTGGCAGGTGATGACCAAGGGCTCGTTCTACCGGGGCGGGCCGATCCTGGCCAGCGCCGTCGCCGGGCTGGACCAGGCGCTCTGGGACATCGCCGGCAAGCACTTCGGCGCGCCGGTGCACCAGCTGCTCGGCGGCCCGGTCCGCGACCGGATCCGGGTCTACGGGTGGGTCGGCGGCGACGAGCCCGGCGAGGTCCGCGACCAGATCAGCGCCGCCGTCGCCACGGGCCTGACCGCGGTGAAGATGAACGCCTCCGGCCGGATGAGCGCGGTCGCGTCTGTCGCCGAACTCGACGGCGTGGTCCAGCGGGTGGCCGCCGCGCGCGAGGTCCTCGGCGACGAGCGGGACGTGGCGGTCGACTTCCACGGCCGGTTCACCCTGGCCACCGCCCGCCGGGTCGCCCCGCTGCTCGAGCCGTTCCGCCCGTTCTTCCTGGAGGAGCCGGTGGTGCCGGAGAACTCGCACCTGATCGGCGAGTTCGTCCGCTCCACCACCACGCCGGTGTCCACGGGGGAGCGGCTCTACAACCGGCAGGAGTTCCTGCCGGTGCTCCAGGCCGGCATCGCGGTCGCCCAGCCGGACCTCTCGCACGCCGGCGGCATCACCGAGGTCCGCAAGATCGCCGCGCTGGCCGAGGTGTACGACGCGCAGCTCGCCCCGCACTGCCCGCTCGGGCCGATCGCCCTCGCGGCCTGCCTCCAGGTCGGCTTCGCCACGCCCAACTACCTGATCCAGGAACAGAGCATCGGCATCCACTACAACCTCGGCGCCGAGGTGCTCGACTACTGCCTCGACAAGACCCCGCTGACGTTCGTCGACGGGTACGTCGAGCGGCTCACGGCACCCGGCCTCGGCATTGAGATCGACGAACACGCCGTACGGACGGCCGACAAGCGCGGGCACGCGTGGCGCAGCCCCACCTGGCGGCACCGCGACGGCTCCTACGCGGAATGGTGATCACATGACCGTCAACCTCACCGCCGAACTCACCGACGCCCGCATCCTCGCGGTCATCCGCGGCACCGACACCGCCGGCGCCGTCGCCGCCGGCACCGCCCTGCTGGAAGAGGGCGTACGCATCGTCGAGGTGGCCCTCACCACGCCGGACGCCGCGCGGGCGATCGAGGCGCTGCGCGCGGCGGCCCCCGCCGGGTCGCTGGTCGGGGCCGGCACGGTGCTCACCACCGCCGACGTCGCCGACGTGGCCGCCGCGGGCGCGCAGTTCGTGGTGACGCCGGCCGTGGTCGAGTCGATCCCCGAGGCGGCCCGCCGCGGTCTCCCGGTCGCCGCCGGGGCGCTCACCCCCACCGAGGCGTACACCGCGATGCGGATGGGGGCCTCGGCCATCAAGCTGTTCCCGGCCTCGGTCGGCGGCCCGGCGTACCTCAGGGCGGTGCGCGACCCGTTCCCGGACATCCCGTTCGTCGCGGTCGGCGGCGTCGGCCTGGCCGACGTGCCCGGTTACTTCCGGGCCGGCGCGATCGCGGTCGGCCTCGGCGGCCCCCTGGTCGGCGACGCCGCCTCCGGCGGCGACCTGGACGCCCTGCGCGCGCGGGCGCGCACCTACCTCGCCGCGGTGCGGGAGTCGACCGCGTCATGACCGCACCGGACCTGCTCACCGTCGGCGAGGCGCTGGTGTCGCTGCGCTCGGCCGGCCCGCTCGCCGCCGGGGGACCGCTGACCACGCACCTGGCCGGCGCCGAGTCCAACGTGGCGGTGGGGGTGGCCCGGCTGGGCCACCGGGCCGCGTGGGTCGGCCGGGTGAGCACCGACGAGTTCGGCGAGTACACGCTGCGGCAGTTGCGCGCCGAGGGCGTCGGCGTCGACGGCGTGACCCGGGACCCCGACCGGCCGACCGGCCTGATGTTCCTGGAGCAGCGCACGGCCGACGTGACCCGGGTGCAGTACCACCGGGCCGGATCGGCCGGTTCCGCGCTGCGCGTCGACGACCTGCGGGCGCCGCTGGCCGCCGGCGCGCGGACGCTGCACCTGACCGGGATCACCCCGGCGCTGTCCGACACCGCCCGTGAGGCCACCCGGTGGGCGGCCGAGGCGGCCGTCGCGGCGGGCATCCCCGTGTGCCTCGACGTCAACCACCGCGCCCGCCTCTGGTCCCGCGACAGCGCCCGCGAGGTGCTCACCCCGCTGGCGGGGTACGCCACCACCGTCATCGCCTCCGTCGACGAACTCGACCTCGTCGGCGACCCCGGCGCCGACGAGCCCGCCGTCGTGGCGGACCTGTTCCGGCGGGGCGTGCACACCGTCCTGGTCAAGCTGGGCGCCGACGGCGCCCGCGCGCACACCCCGGACGGGGTCGAGCACGTCGGGGCGCTGGCCGTGACCGCCGTCGACACCGTCGGCGCCGGGGACGCGTTCACGGCGGGCTACCTCTCCGGCTGGTTCGACGGGCTCGACCTGGCCGGTCGGCTGCGGCGGGCGGTCACCCTCGGCGCCTTCGCGGTCTCCAGTCGGGGCGACTGCGAAGGGCTGCCGCGCCGCGCCGAACTGTCCCTCATCGACGGCCACGAGGCGGGAAGCGTCCTCCGTTAGCCGCCGCCACACCCCGTTGGAAGAAAGGCACCCCGTGAAGATCGTCGCCGCTGACGTCATCGTCTCCAGTCCCGACCGCAACTTCGTCACCCTGAAGATCACCACCGATGACGGCCTCACCGGCCTGGGCGACGGCACCCTCAACGGACGTGAGCTCTCCGTCGCCTCGTACCTGCGCGACCACGTCGTGCCGCTGCTGATCGGCCGGGACGCGCACCGCATCGAGGACGCCTGGCAGTTCCTCTACCGGTCGGCGTACTGGCGTCGGGGACCGGTCACGATGGCCGCCATCGCGGCGGTGGACGTGGCCCTGTGGGACATCAAGGCCAAGGCCGCCGGCATGCCGCTGTACCAGCTGCTGGGCGGGGCGTCCCGCACCGGCATCATGGCGTACGGCCACGCCTCCGGCCGGGACCTGCCGGAGCTGTTCGACTCGATCCGCCGGCACCTCGAGGAGGGCTACCGCTCCATCCGGGTGCAGACCTCGGTGCCGGGCATCAACGCCGTGTACGGGGTCGCCGCCCAGCCGAGCGTCGACGGCAAGCGCTACGACTACGAGCCGGCGCAGCGCACCCCGTTGCCGGCCGAGGAGGACTGGGACACCCGCTCCTACCTGCGTCACCTGCCCGGCGTCTTCGAGGCGGTCCGCAACGAGTTCGGCCCGGAGCTGCCGCTGCTGCACGACGGCCACCACCGGATGACCCCGATCCAGGCCGCCAAGCTGGGCAAGGCGCTGGAGCCGTACGACCTGTTCTGGCTGGAGGACTGCACCCCGGCGGAGAACCAGGAGGCGCTGCGGCTGGTCCGCCAGCACACCACCACGCCGCTGGCCATCGGCGAGGTCTTCAACACGGTCTGGGACTACCAGACCCTCATCCGCGAGCAGCTCATCGACTACGTCCGCTCCGCCGTCACCCACACCGGCGGCATCACGGCCATGCGCAAGCTGCTCGACTTCGCCGCCCAGTACCAGATCAAGTCCGGCATCCACGGGCCGACCGACATCTCGCCGGTCGGCATGGCCGCCGCGCTGCACCTGGACCTGGCCATCCACAACTTCGGCATCCAGGAGTACATGCGGCACGGGGCGCTCACCAACGAGGTGTTCCGGCAGTCGTTCACCTTCACCGACGGCTACCTGCACCCGGGGGAGCAGCCCGGGCTCGGCGTCGAACTGGACGAGGAGGCCGCCGCGAAGTTCCCGTACGTGCCGGCCTACCTGCCGTTCAACCGGCTCCAGGACGGCACCGTCCATGACTGGTGAGCGCCGCGCGGGCGCGCCGACGCGGCACGTGGTCGTGATGGGGGTGTCCGGGGCCGGCAAGACGACCGTCGCCCTGGGCATCGCCGCTCGTACCGGACTGACCTTCGCCGAGGCGGACGAGTTCCACCCGCCGGCCAACGTGGCGAGCATGCGGGCCGGGGTGCCGCTGGACGACGCCGCGCGCCTGCCCTGGCTGCGCGACCTGGCCGGGTGGATGGCCGACCGCGCCGCCGACGGCGTCTCGACGGTGCTGGCCTGCTCGGCCCTGAAGCGGTCCTACCGCGACGTGCTCCGCGACGGGCCGCCGAACGTCGAGTTCGTCCTGCTGGACGGGCCGGCCGAGGTGATCCGGGAGCGGATGGCCCGCCGTGCGGGGCACTACATGCCGGCGAGCCTGCTGGGGTCGCAGCTGGCCACCCTGGAACGGCCCCACCCGGACGAGTCGGTGCTGGTGCTCGACGTGTCGCTGACGCCGGACGAGCTCGTCTCGGCGGCGGTCGACGGGCTCGGCCTGTCGACCGACGTCACCGCCGGCCGGTAGGCGTCGCCCCGTCGCCGCGCCCCGGCGCCGCGACCGGGCGCCACCCGCGCCGGCCGTCGGGTCGGACCCGGCGTCCGCCCCCGCGGGCGAGCCGGTCAGCCGTCGGTACGCCGTAGCGGCGTGTCGGTGGCCGAATCCTCCAGGAGGTGCTTGAGCGCGGCGAGCCGGTCCCGCCAGTACGCCTTCAGCTCCGCCGCCTGCTCCGCCCCGCTCAGCCGCTCGTGCTGGACGGACACCCGGGACTTCGTCGGGTCCACGGCCACGAAGCCCACCACGAGTCGGGTCGACCCGTCGCCCCAGTCGGCCCGGAACGTCCTCGGCGCGGTGGCCGTACGGACCCGCACCGCCGCGTCGGGCAGCCACCGCCGGCGCAGCGCGTCGTCGGCGAAGGCGTCGAAGAGCCGCCGCACCGGTACGGCGACCGTCCGGCTCCCGGCGGCGGAGAAGCCGCCCCCGCGCCGCTGCCCGGGCGCGCGCAGGCCACGCGCCTGCTCGTACCCGACGGTGAGGCTCTGCGCCCACCAGCCGGCGACCTCGTGGGTGTCGACCAGCCAGCGGGCGATCTCGGCGTGCGTACGCCCGGTCGCGCCCCAGGCGTCGAGCAGGACGAACCACTCGTCCCAGCCGCGCCCGGTGCGCTCCCGCACCAGCGCGTCGGAGACGCGCTCGGTCTGCCTCCCGGTGCCCGTGGCCGTGGCGCCGTCCGCGGGGGCGGTCGCCGCCTCGGCGGGAGCGGTGGGCGGGGTGTCGCCGGCCGGCGGGACGGCAGCGGGACCGGTGCCGTCCGGGGCGGCCGGCCCGGCGGGCGGCGACACGGCGGGCTCCTGGCCGGCGGACGCGGGCGGGGCGTCGGCGGACCGGGCCAGCAGCTGCCGGCGGGCGGTCGTGTAGCTCTCGCCGGTCTTGTCCATCCGGGCGCGGACCCGGGCCTTGAAGGCGCGCTGACTCGTCATCACATGCTCCCTGTCGACGGCGCGGTCGCAGGGACTCACGCTCCCGTCGACCCCGCCGGAGTGGGGCATGTGGCACCGCGTCCCGAGGGCTCGGAGCCCCCTTTGCCTCCGCGGGGCCGGCGGCGTGAGCGCCGGGAGGGAGGTGCGGCGCGGGACCGCGCCGGGGTCATCCTAACTCCCGGTCGTCCCGGCCGGCACGCCCTCGCCGGTCAGGAGGACTCGGCGTCCAGGTAGACCCAGCGCCCGTCCTCGCGCACGAACCGGCTCCGCTCGGTCTGCGTCCCGGGCCGGCCGCCGGCGCGGTAGTGGGCGCGGAACTCGACCACGCCGGTGGCGTCGAACAGCCCGCCCCGGTCGGCGTCGACGATCTCCAACCCGGTCCAGCGCTGCCCGGGGTCCAGGTCGAGCCGGCGCGGCCGGGTCGAGGAGTGCCAGCTGCGCAGCAGGTACGCGGCGTCGCCGACGGCGAAGGCGGTGTACCGCGAGCGCATCAGCGCCTCGGCGGTCGCCGCGTCCGCCTCGCCCCGGTGCAGCCGGCCGCAACACTGCGCGTACGGCTGGGCGGACCCGCACGGGCAGGGCCGGTCCCGGTCGTCGGCCGCGCTCCGGCGGGGTCTGGTCGCCACGAGCCCATTCTGGCCGACGGTCCGCCGCGGCCGGCGGCCGGACCCCAGCCGTGCGGGCACCGGCCCGGCCGTGCGGGCACCGGCCCAGCCGTGCGGCGTCCGGATCCGGGCGGGCATCCGCCGCCCCGGCGCCGGTCACGGCAACCGCCGCGCCGGTTGCCGCTCAGGCCCGACGACGCGCGCGCCGGTCAGCGGCCGCTCGTGCGTGCCGTCCGGCGCGTGCCGAAAGACTCCATGGTCGTCGCCTTGCGGCCCGGTGTCTTGCTGGCCGCCGCGCCGGCGCGGGTCGCGGCCGCCTTCGCCGTCTTCTTCGCGGGCGCCTTCTTCGCCGGCGCGCCCGTGGCCGGGGCCTTCCGGGCGCGGGCGGGGGCCGCCGTGGCGGAGGTGTCCTTCTTCCGGGCCACCCGTGCCGTCGTCGGCGTGGGCTTCTCACCCGGGGACTTGGCCGCGGACGCCCCGGAGGCCCGCTTCGTGGCCGTCGCCACCTTCTTCGCCGCCGCCGTCCGCTTCATCGGGGCCTTGCGCGCCCCGGTGGCCTTCCTGGCCCGTCCTGCGTCCGCCATCGTCGCTCCTCGGGAATCGGCCCTGGGCGCACGGTCTTCCCCCGGCCCCGACGGCCAAACGCCGCCCGCCGACGGCGCCCCCCCGCCGAGCGGCGGGACCGGCCCCACGGCCCGCGCCGCCGTCCGCGCGGTCGAATCGGCCCAGTCGTCGCGACGAAAATCGGCCCTGCCGGTGGGCCGATCGGTCCGTCAGGCTTGCAGGGACCCTCTCCCGCGAGTACCGAAGGACTGGAACTTTCGCCATGACGACCGCCGACATGTGGTTCGACCCGCGCTGCCCGTGGGCCTGGAACGCCTCGCGCTGGCTGCTGGAGGTGGAACGGGTCCGCCCGGTGACCGTCCGCTTCCACGTGATGAGTCTGTCCCTGCTCAACGACGGCCGCGACGGTCTGGAGGAGTGGTACCGGGAGTGGCTCAAGCCCGGCATGGGCCCGGTGCGGGTGGCCGTCGCCGCCGAGCAGAAGTACGGCAACGAGGTGCTGCGCGACCTCTACACCGCGCTCGGCACCCGGATCCACCACGAGCGCGCGCCGATCGGGCCGGAGCTGTACCGCGCGGCTTTGGCCGAGGTGGGGCTGGCCGCCGACCTCGCCGACGCGGCGGAGTCGACCGACCACGACGAGGCGTTGCGGGCCAGCCACGACGCCGGCCTGGAACCGGTCGGCGAGGACCTCGGCACCCCCACCATCCACGTCACCGTCGACGGCCAGCGGCACGCCTTCTTCGGGCCGGTGGTGGCTCCCGCCCCGCGCGGCGAGGCGGCGGGCCGGCTCTGGGACGGGGTGCTCGCGGTCGCCGGCACCGACGGGTTCTTCGAGCTGAAGCGGGCTCGTACCCGCCGGCCGATCGAGCGCTGACGGCGTGCCCGTGGTCCCGCCCGCGCCGGCCCGGACGCTGGTCCGCGCCCAACTGGCCAACTCGGTCGGCGACGGCGTCTTCCTCGTCACCTCGGCGCTGTACTTCACCGGACCGGTGGGCCTGTCGCCGGGCCAGGTCGGCCTCGGCCTGACCCTCGGCTGGGCGGTCGGCGTGCTCGTCGGCGTGCCGGCCGGGCAGCTCGCCGACCGGTGGGGCGCCCGCCGCACGGCGGTGCTGCTCGCCGCCGGCACCGGCGCCTCGGTGGCGGCGTTCCTGGCCGTCGGGCGGCCCACCACCTTCGTCCTGGTCGCCTGCCTCTACGCCGCGTGCCAGACCGGGCTGGCCGCCGCCCGGCAGGCGGCCCTGGCCCACCTGGTGGAGCCGGCCCGCCGCACCGAGGTCCGCGCCCGGCTGCAGGCCGTCGCCAACGGCGGGCTCGCCCTCGGCGCGGCGCTGGGCGGCCTCGCGCTGGCCGCGCAGACGGCCGCGGCGTACCGGCTCGTGCTGGGGTTGGACGTGGTCGCGTTCGGGGTCGCCGCCGCCCTGCTCGCCCGGCTGCCGCAGGCTGGGCCGACGGCCGGACCGGTCGTCGCCGGCCCCCGGCTGGCCGTGCTGCGCGACCGCCCGTACGCGCTGCTGACCGCCCTGAACGCGGTGATGATGCTCTACCTGCCGCTGCTCAGCCTGGTCCTGCCGCTGTGGGTGGCCCGGCGGACGGCGGCGCCGGCCTGGCTGGCGGCGGCGGTGCTCGCGCTCAACACCGTGGCGGTGCTGCTCTGGCAGGTCCGGGTGGCGCGGGGGGTCACCGACCCGGACGGCGCGGTCCGGGCGCTGCGCCGCGCCGGGCTGCTCATGGTGGGCGCCTGCGCGGTCCTCGCGACCTCCTCCGCCGCGACCGGGCCCTGGCTGGCCGCCGCGGTGCTCCTGGTCGGCGCGGCCGCGCAGGTGGCCGCCGAGATGGCGCACGGCGCCGGCGCCTGGCAGCTCAGCTTCGACCTCGCGCCGGACGGACGGCACGGGCAGTACCAGGGCTTCTTCGGCACAGGCGTGCCGTTGGCCCGGATGCTCGGGCCGGTGCTGCTCACCACGCTCGTCGTCGACGGCGGCCCGGCCGGCTGGCTCGCCTTCGGCGCGCTCTACGCCGCGGCGGCCTGGGCGATGGGCCCGACCACCCGCTGGGCGCAGCGCAGCCGGGCCGCCACCGCCGAGCCCGCGTGTGCGGCGGGTCGGGCCGTGCCCGTACCGTGATCGCGGCGGCGGCCCGGCCGGGCACCCGGACGAGGTCGTCGGCCGCGCGACGCTGCCCGTCAGGACAGCTCGACCGGCAGCGGCACCGGCCGCTTGGCGACCCGGTCGTCGCCGGAGGACCGCCCGCGCGCGTGCCGGGCCAGCCACGGCAGCAGGTGCCGGCGGGTCCAGGCCAGCTCGGCGCGGAGCACCTCGTGGCGACGACGGCGCGGCGCCGCCTGCAGCGGGCGCGTCCAGCCGTCGTCGGTGCCCGGCAGGCCGACGGTGTGCGCGAGCGCGGCGGCGATCCGCTCGTGGCCGGCGCTGTTGGCGTGCAGCCGGTCGTCGCTCCACAGCCGGGGGTCCGAGGCGACCGGGTGGGCGCCGAGGTCCAGCAGGGTCGCCCCGGTCTCGGCGGTCACCGCCCGCAGCGCGGCGTTCAGCGCGAGCATCCGGCCGCGCAGCGGGCGGGCCAGCGGCATCACCGGCACCGGGTCGGGCAGGGTGAAGGTCAACACCGTCGCACCCTGCCCGACCAGCGCCCGCTGCATCGCGCCGACGTCCTCGGCCACCCGGTCGGCGTCGAAGGACGGGCGCAGCACGTCGTTCATCCCGGCGACCACGGTGGCGAGGTCCGGGGCGAGGTCGAGGGCGGGCTGGAGCTGATCGGCCCGGATGCGGGTGGTGGTGCGCCCGCGGATCGCCAGGTTGGCGTACTCGAGCCCGCCCTGGGCGCGGGCCACCGCGAGGGCGAACCGGTCGGCCCAGCCCCGGTAGCCGCCGGCCCCGTCGGGGTCGTCGAGCCCCTCGGTGGTGCTGTCGCCGATCGCCACGTACCGCTGCCACATCACGGGGGAGAGGGTAGCGACCGGCGGGCACGATCCGCTGGTGGCGGTGGCGCGGTCAGAGCCAGCCGGAGCGGCGGAAGAGGCGGTGCAGGGTGACCGCGACCAGCGCCATCAGGCCGAGCGCGGCGGGGTAGCCGTAGCGCCAGCCCAACTCGGGCATGTTGGTGAAGTTCATGCCGTAGACCCCGGCGATCGCGGTCTGGGTGGCGGCGATGGCGGCCCATGCGGCGATCTTGCGCATGTCGTTGTTCTGGTCCACGGCGAGCTGCGCCAGCCGGGACTGCAGGATCGAGTTGAGCAGGTCGTCGTAGGCGGCGACCCGGTCCACCGCCCGGGTGAGCCGGGCGTCCACGTCGACGAACCACCGGCGCAGGCCGCGCGGCGGGCCGTCGGGCCGCTGGTCGAGCAGTGACCGCAGCGGCGCCTGCAGCGGCTGCACCGCCCGCTTGAACTCGACCACTTCCCGCTTGAGCTGGTAGATGTGCTGGATGTCGGCGGAGCGGTCGCGGGCGAACACCGTCTCCTCGACCCGTTCCAGGTCCCGCTCGACGTGCCCGGCGACCTCCAGGTAGAGGTCGACCATCCGGCTGCAGACCGCGTACGCCACCGCCCACGGGCCCTCGGCGAGCACCGCCGGGCGGCGTTCGATGTCGGCGCGGACCGGGGTGAGCGCGCCGGCGGCGCCGTGCCGCACGGTGATGACGAAGCGGTCGCCGAGCAGCACCATGACGTCGCCGGTGTCGATGACCTCCGAGGTGTCGGTCAGCTCGGCGTGCTCGACGTACCCGGCGGTGCGCAGCACGAGCAGCGTCACGTCGCCGTCACGCCGCACCGTGGGGCGGTGCCCGTCGGCGAGCGCCTGCTCGACGGTGAGGTCGTCCAGCCCGAAGGTGCGGCCGACGGCCGCCATCACCGCCGGGCCCGGGTCGTGCAGACCCAGCCAGACGAAGGCGCCGCGGGCGCGGCGGCTGCGGGCGTACGCGTCGGCGTAGTGCGGGCGGCCCGGCTCGCGCCGTCCGTCGACGTAGACGGCGCAGTCGACCACAGCGTCGGGATTGGACGGTCGGGGCTCCCGCTCGCGCTGCCCGGGCACCGGCCGGCCGAGCAGCCGGTCGAACACGGCCGACAGGCGCAGCCGCTCCCTCACCCGCTGTGCCACCCGTCCACCTCCGCGTCGCCCGGCACCCGCGCGGACACCGTACTCGGAGCCGTCCGGCCCGGTGTCAGGGCACCCGGGTGGCGAAGACGACGACGTTGTCGACGTAGCTGCCGGCGCCCCGGTCGAACCGGCCGCCGCAGGTGATCAGGCGCAGGCCCGCCGTGCCGCTGGGCCCGTAGACCAGGTCGGTGGGGAAGCGGTCCTTCGGGTACGACGCGACGCCGTCGACGGCGAAGGTCGCGACGCTGGCGTCGGCGCGGGTGATCCGCACGGTGTCGCCGGCCCGCAGCCGACCGAGGTCGAAGAAGACGGCCGGCCCGGCGGCCGAGTCGACGTGGCCGACGATCACCGCGTTGCCGGTCTCGCCGGGGCTGACGCCGTGCCGGTACCAGCCGGCGAGGGTGGGCCGGTCCAGCGGCGGCACCTCCAGGCGGCCCTCGGCGTCGGCGCCCACCGCGACGATCGGAGCCCGTACGTCGATCGCCGGGATCCGCACGTCGACCGGCTCGGCCCGGCCCAGCGGCGGCACCGGCGGCGCGGAGCGGTCACCGGCCGGCGCGTCGGCGGCCCCGGGCCGGGGCGGGCTCGGCGGGGTCGTCGCCAGCCCGCCGACGACCAGGGCGAGCCCGGTCGTGCCGAGCAGGGCGACGACCGTGACCGCCCATCCGGGCCTGTGCCAGGACACGTTCCACCTCCGTACGCGTTCGCCCGGGTGCCCGCCCCGGCGTTCGCCGGTGCGGGCACCCGTTGCAGGGATGGACGGCGCGGGCCGTCGGTCAGAGCGTGGCCGCGGCCATGTGGCGTCGGCGGCGGGCCAGGATCAGGGCGCCCCCGGCGGCGGAGCCGAGCAGGACGCCGCCGGCGGCGAGCGCCCCGGTCCCGTCGGTGCCGTCGCGGCCGCCGGCCTGCGCGCCGCCGATCGGGGTGACGGTGAACGTCGCGCTGCCGGCCGCGCTGCCGTCGCCGCAGGTCGCGGTCACCGTGTAGGTGCCCAGGGTGAAGCCGGCGGTGAAGAGTTCGGCGCTCAGGCCGCCGCCGGCCGCCGCGGTGGTGGACCGGACGTTCTGGTCGCGGTTCGGCCCGGTGACGCGGAAGATCGCGTCGCCGGACTTCGGGTTGCAGGTGGTCGCGGTGAGCACGACCGTTCCGCCCACCGGGGTGGTGGCCGGTGACACGACCGTGTCGGCCAGCGCGGCGCCCGGCAGCAGGAGCGTGCCCAGACCCACGCCGACCGCCGCCGATACGAGAACTGTCTTGACCTTCATACGCGTCTTCCCTCACTTTTCGTCCGCTGACTGCGTGGGACGTCGCTCGGGTGGCCAACTCCGTGACTAGCACCGGTGTGACCAACCCTAGGCGGGTTGGGCCCCCGATCCGGTGAAAATGAGAATTCCTCGTTGCCGTCACGTGTCCGCCCCGGAGGCGGAGCAAGCAGCGGAAATGCCGGCACGGCCCGCCCGCGAGGGTTGGCCGGGTCGATGTCGTCCGGGGCCGGGCTGTCGGGGCTGGGCCGGTCTCGGCCCGTCTCGGGGAGGATGCGTGGGCGGGTCGGGTCGCGGCCGTGCCGGCCCCGTACGGGGCGGTAGCCGCCGCCGCGGCCCGGTCGCGACGCTCTGCGCCGGCCGGGCCGGCGGCGCCGGCCATCCCCAGCACCTGCCTCTCGGTACGCGCGACCGGAAACTCGTGTGCCCCGCCCCGGCCCGGCGGTTAGGTTCGCCGGGTGACGGAGATCAAGACCGAGCGGCTGCTGCTGCGAAGCTGGCGGGAGTCCGACCTCGCGCCCTGGGCCGAGATGAACGCCGACCCCGAGGTGCGCGAGCACCTCGGACCGCTGCTCACCGCCGAGCAGGCCGCCGCCTCGGTGCGGTCGTTCCAGGCGGCCATCGACCGGTTCGGCTACGGCTTCTGGGCCGTCGAGGTCCGCGACGACGGCCGGTTCGTCGGCTTCGCGGGCCTCGACCCGGTCGACGACGGGCTCCCGGTCAGCGGGGTGGAGGCCGGCTGGCGGCTCGCCCGCTCCGCGTGGGGCCACGGCTACGCCACGGAGGCGGCCCACGCCGTCCTGCGGTACGGCTTCGAGACCGTCGGCCTGCCGGAGATCCTGGCGATCACCACGGCGACGAACGTGCGCTCCCAGGCGGTCATGCGCCGCCTGGGCATGACCACCGACCCGGCCGACGACTTCGACGACCCGGACGTCGAGTCCGGTCCGCTGCGCCGGCTGGTCGTCTTCCGCAAGCGGGCGCCGGAGCGCTGAGTTCAGGGCAGCGCCGTCGCCCGCTCCCGGGCCGCCCGGAACTGCCTCTCGACGGCGGCCAGCAGGGCGGCGTGCGTCTCCGCGTCCGCCGCCACGAGCAGCCCGCCGACGCCGGTGTGCAGGGGTTGCCCCCGCAGACCGGTGACCACGCACCCGGCGGCCTGGCACAGGGCGATGCCGCTGGCGAAGTGCACGCTGTCCCGGACGTCGCGGTCGGTGACGTACGCGGCCCGCCGACCGGCGGCCACCCAGGCCAGGGCCAGCGTCGTGGACAGCACCCGGGGCCGGAACCGCGCGGTGAACTCCGGATCCGCGAGCAGCCGCAGCGCGTCGAACGTGGGGGCGTTCGGGAACGGCGGGTCGAGGTCGACGTCCACCAGCCGCGACCGCCCCGACGGCACGAGGGGCTCGTCGACGCCGTCGCGCCGCACGTGCGCCCGGCTGTCCCCGGCCCAGAACAGCTCCCCGGCCAACGGGTCGGCGGCCGCCGCGACCGTGATCCCCGCGCCGGTGCGCAACGCCACGTTCACCGCGACCAGCGGGGTCCGCGCGGCGTAGTTCAGCGTGCCGCAGAGCGGGTCGACCAGCCAGGTCCGGTCGGCCGAGCGGGAGCCGGTGTGCCCGCTCTCCTCCCCGAGGACGGCGTCGTCCGGCCGCGCGCCCCGCAGCACGTCGAGGATGGCCTGCTCCGACTCCAGGTCGGCGACGGTGGCGAAGTCGCCGGGGGCCTTGTCGAACCGGTCCAGCGCGTCGCCGTAGCGGGCCCGTACGACGGCCGCGCCGGCCTCCGCCGCGGCGATGGCCAGGTCCGGGTCGGTGTGCGTCATGGCTGCACAGTAGACGAGCCGAGGGCCGCGGTGTCAGGGGCGCACGCCGGGGTCGGTCACCCAGCCGGCGAGCAGCACCAGCCCGGTGGGGCGGTGCACGGCGAGGAACCCGAAGGGGCGGTCGACGGTGAGGCGCACCTGCCGCTTGCGCGCGGTGAGCTGCGGCGGGGCAGAACCCGCCCGCATGGCGACGGCGGTGACCACGGCGGCCCGGAAACCCGTCGCGCTGAAGGTGGCCGTCGCGCTCTGCCGTGCCTGCGAGACGGCCAGGAGCGGGGCGATGCCGGGGAAGTGGTCGCCGTCCCCGGTGGCGGTGGCCAGGCCGAACGTCGCCGGCCGCGCCAGCAGGTCGTGGTCGGCACAGACGGTGAAGCCGACCGTGGAGACGATCAGCTCCGGCCGGTCGTCGTACCCGTCGACGACCTGCTCGGTGACCCCCGGGCCGGCGTCGGCGGGCAGCGCGGACGGCGCGGCGAGGCCGCCGACCGCGGCCGGCAGCACCTCCGCCGCGGCACGCCCGGGCGACCCGAGGGCGAGCACCACGTCGACGTCCTCGGCGCCGCGCACGGTGAGCAGGCTCAGCGGGCCGGCGGCGGTGTCGGCGACCCGCAGCGCGTCGAGGTCGTGGCTCAGCCGGCTCAGCCCGGCGAGCCGGCGACCGCGCCACGGCCCGGCGGACGGCTCGCACCAGGCGTCGCGGAACGGCTCGGCCCACTCGGTCAGCAGCGACAGCGCGCTGGCCAGGACCATGGCGGTCGCCGGGGTGACCGGCACCGGCATCCGGGGGACCAGGCCGTCGGTGTGCCCGGCCGCCCACTCGTCGAGGGCCCGCTGGTCGTGCGCCGCATCGCCGGTCAGCTCCCCGCGCAGGGCCGCCGGGACCTCCCGCAGCCACCGGTCGGTCAGCGGAAGGTCCCGCCGGGCCCAGGTGGCGAGCGCGAGCCGGGTGGTCGGGGAGCGGTCCAGGTCGAACCGGGCCGCGTCGGGGGCGACCGCGAGCAGCTCGGCACGGGCCGGGCCGGCGGCGTACCGGGCGAGCAGCGCCAGCAGCGGGTAGACGCCCGCGCCGGAGAGGACCGTCTGCTCGTCGTCCAGCGTGGACGCCCAGCGGGCGGTGAGCGCGTTGGCGGCCGTGGTGCTCATGCGGTGCGACCCTTCGGTGGCGGCGACCCCGTCGCCCCCGGCGGACGACCGTCGGCACCCTACCGTCGGCCGGCGGGCGGCGGGCGCCCGCGAGCGTCGGCCCGGCCGGTCGGCGGCCGGCCGCCGGGGTCGGTGTGGCAGCGTGGTCGGCGTGAACACCCCCGCACCGCTGGACGTCGACCTGGCGCTGGTAGGGGGCGGCGGCGCCGCCTCGCTGCTCCTCGCCGCCCTGGACCGGCACGGCGTGCGTGACCTGCGGGTCGCCGTCGTGGACCCGGTGCACCGGCGCGGCCAGGACCGGACCTGGGCGTTCTGGGACCACCCCGGCAACGACCTGGACCCGCTGCTGGCGGCGAGCTGGCGGCAGGTCGAGGTGGCGACGCCCGCCGGCCGCCGTGTCCTCGACCTCGCCCCCCTGCGGTACGCCATGCTGCGCTCGGGCCCGGTCTACGACCGGGCTGCCGAGGCCGAGCGGCGGCTCGGCGTGCGACGGATCGTCGCGCCCGTCGCCGCCCTGCACGACGACGGCGGGCAGGTCACCGTACGCGTCGGCGGGGACGGCCCGGCGCTGCGCGCGTCCTGGGTGCTGGACTCCCGTCCCCGGCCGCCCCGCCGGCCCGGCCGCACCAACTGGCTCCAGCACTTCCGGGGCTGGTGGCTGGAGTCCGACGCGCCGGTCTTCGACCCCGCCCGGGCCGTCCTGATGGACTTCCGCACCCCGCAGCCGGCCCGGGGGGTGTCGTTCGGCTACGTGCTGCCGGTGAGCGACCGGTACGCCCTGGTGGAGTACACGGAGTTCGGCCCGGACCTGCTCACCGACGCCGGGTACGACGCCGCGCTGGCCGGCTACCGGGACCTGCTCGGCCTCGACCCGGCCGGGCTGCGGGTGCGGGAGGTGGAGAACGGGGTGATCCCGATGACCGACGGCCCGTTCGAGCCGCGCCCCTCGCCCCGGGTGGTCCGCCTGGGCACGGCGGGCGGCGCCACCCGGCCCTCCACCGGCTTCACGTTCGCTGCCATGCGGCGGCAGGCAGAGCAGGTCGCCGCCGCGCTGGCCGCCGGCCGCCCGCCGGTGCCCGCGCCCGCGTACCCCCGCCGTCACCGCTGGATGGACGCGGTCGCGCTGCGCGCGCTGGCCACCGGCGGCGTCGGCGGGCCGGAGTTCTTCGACCGGCTCTTCGACCGCAACCCCGCCGAGCGGGTGCTGCGCTTCCTCGACGGCGCGACCACCCCGGCGGAGGAGTTGGCGCTGATGGGCTCGACCCGGCTGCGGCCGATGGTCGCCGCCACCGCCGGCGACGCCGCCGCCCGGCTCCGGGGCCGCCTCGGTTCGACCCGGCGGTCGGCGGCGTGGACGGTCCCGCCGCCGGTGGTCGGCGACCGGGCCGACGCCGACGGCTGAGCCGCCTCAGCCGGCGACCGCGTCCCCGCCCTCCGGCAGGGTGGCCGCCACGGAGAGTTGATCAAGCGCCGGCGCCGGCGACCCGACGGCGGGGGAGGCGGCGTGGATTCGGTAGGTTGCCGACATGGTGGACGAGACGGCCGGCAGGGTCGTGCAGATCTGGACCGACGGGGCGTGCAGCGGCAACCCCGGCCCCGGCGGTTGGGGCGTGGTGCTGCGCTACGGCGCGCACGAGCGGGAGCTGTGCGGCGGCGAGGCGACCCCGACCACCAACAACCGGATGGAGCTGATGGCGGCCATCCAGGCCCTGGAGAGCCTGACCCGGCCGGTCACGGTCGAGCTGCACACCGACAGCACGTACGTGCGCAACGGCATCACGAGCTGGCTGGCCTCGTGGAAGCGCAACGGCTGGCGGACCGCCGCGAAGCAGCCGGTCAAGAACGCCGACCTGTGGCAGCGGCTGGAGGCGGCGTGCGCCCGGCACCAGGTCACCTGGCTGTGGGTGAAGGGGCACAACGGCCACCCGGAGAACGAGCGCGCCGACGCGCTGGCCAACCGTGGCATGACCGAGGCCCGCGCGGCGGTGCCCGCCGGCCGCTGACCGGGTCGCCGGGCGGGCCGGTCAGGTCACTCGGTCCGGCTCGGGTCGGTGGCGCCGGAGACGGCCTCCACGTCGTAGCCGGCGCGGCTCACCTCCCGGGCCGACCGTCGGTCCTCGGCCGGCAGGTCCGCGAAGTCGTCGCCAGTGTCGTCGGTGCTGCGCAGGGACTCGCCCGGCGGCCGCAGCGACGCCTGCATGGCGGTGGCGCCGTCCGGCTCGTCGGTGGCGGCCCGGTCGGTACGGTTCTGATCGGTCATGCCGCTCTCCTGCCCCCGGGACGGGCCCGCAAACGCGTCGGCGGGCTCACCGCGCCGCGTCCGGGTGCCCCGGCATGCCGGACCCGCCGCTGGAGGTGCCCGACGCCCCGCCCGCCACGCCGGACCCGTCGTCCTCGGTGACGATGTCGGGCTTCGTCGTCGTGTCGTCCGGCGCCGGGACGTCCGTGTCCGCCTCGACCTGGACCAGCCGGGCCTGGCCGGCCTCGTCCTCGGCGTGCGCCGGGTCGACCGGCAGCTCACCGTCGCGCGCTCGGTACCCCACGGTCGCCTCCCTGGTCGCCGTTGCCGTCCGCCCGTGGGCCTTCCCGGGCGCGGCGGGACGAAACGTCGTCACCGGGGGCGCGGCCCGCGGCGGGGGTGCGGCCCCCGCCACGGCCGCCTCGGCGACCGGCGGGTCGGGCGGCCGCAGGAACCGCCGCCGCGACACCGCGACGGCGAGGGCCAGCGCGAGGGACACCGACACGACCAGGAAGGCCGCGGTGTTGCCGGCGCGGTCGTTGACCGCGCCGCCGGCGGTCGAGCCGACGGCGATGCCGAGCTGCCCGGCGGTCTGCAACCAGCCGTACGCCTCGGCGGTGTGTCCCGCCGGGCTCGCCCGCGCGACCAGCTCGTCGGTGACGGCGAGCCACGGGGCGAGCGCGAGCCCGAAGATCGCCAGGGCGACGGCCATCTGCGGCACGGTCCGGGGCAGGAGCAGCGCCGTCGACGTGACCGCCAGGGCGGCGAGCAGCGCCAGGTAGCTGCCGCCCGGGCTGCCGGGCCGGCCCCGGCCGACGAGCAGCAGACCGCCGGCGAGGCTGCCCGCCGACCAGGCGGTGATCAGCAGCCCCGCCTGGTCGGGGTTCCCGGCGCCGCTGGCGAAGGCGGGCACCAGCACCCACATCGCCCCCATGCAGGTCATGTAGCCGACCTGCGCCGCGATGAGGGTGCGCAGGGTGCTCCGGGCGGGCGTCCGCCCGCGCTCCCGGGCGGCGGTCGGGCGGGTGGCGCGCCGGGGGACGCTCAGGGCGTGGCCGACCAGGGCGGCGGTCCCGACGGCGGCGAAGCCGAGGAGCGCGCCGGCCGGCCCGGTCACCAGCAGGCTGGCCGTGACCGCGAGCGGGCCGCCCACGTAGAGCAGCTCCAGGCCGACGGCGTTGAGCGCGTACGCGCGGGTGAGCGCGGGAGCCGGCACGAGGGTCGGCAGCAGGGCCCGGCCGCTGCTGAGCGCGGGCGGCGTGGCGAGGCCGGCCCCGGCGGCGAGGACGACGTAGGCGGCGGGGTCCGTGACGAACGCGAGTCCGAGCAGCGCCGCGAGGTGCGCGGCGCCGCACGCGAGGAGCACGGGCCGGTCGCCGAGCCGGGCCAGCAGCCGCCCGTAGCAGGGAGCGGTGAGCGCCAGCCCGAGCCCGCACGCGCCGCTGGCCACCCCGGCGACCGCGAAGCTGCCGGTGTTGTGGTGGCCCAGGAGCACGATGAGGAGCTGGCGCATCGCCACCGGTAGCTGGGCCAGGTTGATCAACGCGATGACGAGGACCGCCCGACCCGGTAGATTCATAACTTATGAATCTACCCGCGGATGACGCGCCCAACCTGCTCGGGGCGCTCGCGCTGCTCGTGGGGTCCCGCGTACGTGCGGCCGTGGCGGGCCCCGCCGGGTCCACCGGCGCGCTGGCCGAGGCGCTCGTCGTGCTCAAGGACCAGCCCGGGGTGCCGGCCGAGTGGCTGGGCCAGGTGCTCGGCCTGACCCAACCCGGCGCGGCCCACCTGGTGCGTCGCCTGATCGAGCAGGGGTGGTTGGAGCGGCGCGGCGGAGCGGACGCCCGCAGCCGCGCGCTGCACCTGACCCCGGACGGGACGGAGGCGGCCGAGCAGGTCCTGCGCGCCCGACAGGCGGTGCTGACGCGGATGCTGGAGCCGCTCACGGACGAGCAGCGCGGACAGTTGGCCGACATCGCGGGCAGCCTGCTGCGCCGCGAGGTCCGCGACGAGCGCAGCCTGGCCCGGCTGTGCCGACTCTGCGACCGCTCCCGGTGCGCGACCTGCCCGGTGTACGCGGGCTACCGCGAGGCGGCCGGCTGAGCGCCGAAGGGCGGGCGACGGGCCCGACCGGCGGTCACCGGACGGCGGTGCCGGATCGCCCCCGCCGTCGCCCGCCGTCACCGGTGCCGGCGGCCGCGGGCGGCGGGTGTGCCCCGGCGGCCGGGCCGCACCGGGGTGAGCGACAGCGCCGACCAGTGCCCGGGGCGCGTCCGGCCGGGCGGCAGCGCGGTGTGCCGGTCGCCGCGGGCCGCGTCGAGCTGCGACTGGTGCAGGAACAGGCTGCCGGACAGGTCCGCCCCGCGCAGGTCCGCCCCGCGCAGGTCGGCCCCGGTGAGGTCGGCCAGGCCGAGGTCGACACCGCGCAGGTCGGCCCCGATCAGCAACGCCCCGCGCAGGTTCGCGCGCCGCAGGTCGGCCCGGCGCAGGTCGGCGCCGAACAGCCGGGCGCCCCGCCGGTCCGCGCCGGCCCGGCCGCCCCGGGCCCGCGCCGCGTCACCGGCGCGGGACAGCAGCGGGTTGACCCGTCCCCGGTAGGCGTCCACGTCGAGCGCCAGCAGCGTCTGCGAGGGCTCCCGGGTCAGTCGTTCGGTCTCGGCGAGCGCGCCGGACAGCTCGTCGCGCAGCGGCTGCGGCGGGCGCAGCGCGAGCGCCTCGGTCAGGTACCAGAGCAGCTCGTGCAGCGGCCGCATCGCCGCGAACGTGTCGAACATGAGTGCCGCGGTCTCGGGCGCCTCGCGCCAGTCCCGCCCGCCGAAGGTGTGCTGCGCCACCCGCTGCCCGGCGCCGAAGCAGTCGAAGACGGTGCAGCCGGGGAAGCCCCGCTCGCGCAGGTCGGCGTGGATGCCGCAGCGCGAGTCGGCCCGCAGGTTCGGGCAGGGCCGCCCGGCGGGCTTGTCGATGGCGAAGTCCGCCGACGCGGAGAAGGCGGGCGCGACGCAGCACAGCCCGAAGCACCGGGCGCAGTCGGCGCGCAGGTCGTGCGTCGACGACGCTGCCCGGGGGGTTTCCGACACGCTGACCGTCCTCCTGCCGACCGGACTCCCGCCGGCGGGGCGCGGGCGGATCTCCATTGTCCCGCGTGGCGGTGGTCGAGACGCCGCAGGCCTCGACACGGGGCCCGAGGGCTCGCGTGGGCCCGCCTGAGGGCGGGCCCACGCGAGGTGCGCGCGGCGTGTCAGGAGTTGCGGGTCGCGTCCCGCCGGCCGGCCCGCGCCGGTCGCCCGGCGGCGGTGCTCAGACCCGGGTGACGCGTACGGCGTCCGCGACCACGTAGCCGGTGCCCGAGGTCCACCGGCTCACCCCGACCTTGTTGCCGTCGCCCTTGACGAGGGTGAAGGTGCCCAGGGAGCGCCACTTCCCGCCGTTGCTCCGCTGGTCGACGTGTACGGTCTTGTTGCCCGTCGAGGTGGCCACGATGTACGGCGTGGCGGCGCTGTTGCCGGTGGACGCCGGGTACCAGACCTCGACCCGGTAGGTGCCGGTCTCGGGCACGTCGACCTTGTACCAGGCGACGTCGCTGGCGGCGACCGGGGCGGCCCGGCGGTAGTTGGTGCCGTACCGGCCGGTGAGGCTGGACGAGACGGCCCAGTTGGCGCTGGCGGTGAAGCGCCCGGCCGTGGTGTTGTCCACCACCGCACTCCACGGGGTGAAGTACGTCGACCAGAGGTTGTGCGTCGGCCAGCTGGTCACCTGGCGGGAGGCGGCCCACAGCGCGCTGTCGATGTCGCCGTAGGAGAGGCCGGAGGGGTCGTCGCGCTGGTTGAACAGCGCCGCCCAGCTCATGCCCTGGTAGCTCTTGACCAGCAGCGTGTAGGTGCCGGCCAGGCTGCCGGTGTGCCAGACGTTGTGCTTCGTCCCGGTGCTGGTGGTGAAGGGGCGTACCGCCCAACCCAGGCCGTAGTACCAGCCGTTGCTGTTCACCCCGGTCGCCGGCACCGCGGTGACCTTCGCCAGCGAGGCGCTGTCGAGCACCCCACCGGCGCCGTCGAGCATGGTGGCCCAGCGGACCATGTCGACCGCCGAGGCGACCCACCCGCCGTTGGCGTCGCGCAGGCTCATGCTGAAGGTGCCGTACGGGGCCGGCACGATGGTGCCCGAGTCGTCCAGCACGGTGCGCCCGGTGTACTGCGACCGGTAGCCGACCTCGCCGGCGAGCCGCGTCAGGGCCTTCCCGTGGGCCATCCGGGTGATGCCCAACGGCGCGAGGAGCTTCTGCTTGACGTACGCCTCGTAGGACATGCCGGTGACCTTCTCGACGACCCGGCCGGCGAGGAAGTAGCCGTAGTTGCTGTAGGCCACGGTGCTGCCGGGGTCGTGTTGCAGCGGCTGGCCGGCCATGTACCGCTGGATGTCGTCCTTGCGGAGCTCCAGCGGCACGCCCAGCGCCTGCGCGATGACGTGGTCCTGGCCGTGCAGGGGATCGAATGCGAGATCCCGGTCCCAGCCGCCGAGGTGCTGCAGCAGCCGCCGCAGGGTCACCTGCGACAGCCTCGGGTCGACCGACTGGCCGGGCGGCGGAATGAAGTCCAGCACCGAGGTCACCGGATCGTCGAGGCCGACCAGTCCGTCCTGCGCCAGCCGGAGCACCGCCGCCGCGGTGAGCGACTTGCTGAGGCTGGCGATCCGGAACAACGACGTCGGCTGGACCGTCTCCGCCGAGTTGTTGCCGTAGCCGCGGGCCAGCACGAGCCGGCCGTTGTAGGCCACCGCGAGCTGCCCGGCGCTGACGCCCCGCGCCTGCATGAACGACTTCATCGTGTCGTCGAAGCCGCTCAGCGCGGCCACCGCGGTGCCGGTGGCGACCCACCCGTCCGCCGCGTGCGCCGGCGTCGCGAGCAGCGTGCCGGCACCGGCGGCCCCGGCGCCGGCCGCACCGACGAGCTTTCCGAACGTTCTCCTGCTGACTGTCCGCACCGGCGTCTCCCCGTCCAAAATGATCTAGCCGAGGAGACCCTACTAAAGCTTTCGACACTGGACGGTCCCGGTGACGGCCACCGAGGGATGCGCGACGACCCGTCGCGGGGTAGCGGCGTGCTGCTCGCCCGGCCCCTCCGCGGACGGTGTCGTCCAGGGGCGGCCCGTCCGCGGAGGCGGTCACGTCATCCCCGCACCGACCGCCAGTCGTGCGAGGTGAGCGCGTTGGCCTGCGGCCCCATCATCAGCATGCCGCCGTCGACCGGCCAGGACGCGCCGGTGACGTAGGCGGCGGCGGGCGAGGCGAGCAGCGCCACCACGGCGGCCACCTCCCGCGCGTCGCCCGGCCGCCCGACCGGCACCCCGGGCCGCTCCTGCGTGAACGGGTCGACGTCCTCCTGGCCGGTCATCGGGGTGGCGATCTCGCCCGGCGCGACCGCGTTGACGGTGATCCCGTCCGCCGCGAGCTCCTGCGCCATCACCTTCGTCAGCAGCCCGAGCCCGCCCTTCGCGGCGCAGTACGCGGCCGAGCCGACCCGGGGCGCGTGCTCGTGCACGCTGGTGATGTTGACGATCCGGCCGCCGAGCCCGGCGGCCCGCATCCGCCGGGCGGCCCGCTGCCCGCACAGGAACGGGCCGTCGAGGTCGACGGAGAGCACCTCGCGCCACTGCTCCCAGCCGGTGTCGACGAACGGCGTGGACGCCCCGGTGCCGGCGTTGTTGACCAGCACCCCGATGCCGCCGAGCCGGTCGGCCAGCTCGTCGACGACCGCGTCGGCCCCCGGCAGGCGGGTCAGGTCCAGCTCGGCGACCTCGCAGCGCCGGCCGGCGGCGCGGACCTCGGCGGCGGTCCGCCCGGCCCCGTCCGCGTCGCGGTGCCAGGTGATGCCGACGTCGAAGCCGGCCTCGGCGAGCGCCACGGCGCAGGCCTTGCCGATGCCGGAGTCGGCGCCGGTGACGATGGCGATTCTCGGATAGTTCTCGTAACGCGCTGGCATGGTGCCGCACTACCCGTTCCATGCGAATGCAACCATACGTTGATCCCGGTCCATGCGGGGGATTGCCCACGCCGGTGCGCTCTGCCATTCTCCAGCGTGGACGCTGCCAGGGACGGTCGCCAATCCGGAGGCCCGTCCGGCGGCCCCTATCCGCCGGAGGGACCCTCGTGAAGCGCAGACGTCGCCACCTGCTCGTGGGACTGGCGGTCGGTGTCCTGGTGGCATCGACCGGTCTCGTAGGAATCCACTTCGCCGGCGCCCAGGTGCCGGCTGCCGCGGCCGCGACCGGCGACGGGGAGATGCCGGGCGCGCTCGGCGCCCACATGGAACGGCTGCGCCAGGCCGTGCCGGGCAACGACGGCATGTCGCCGGACGGCCCGGGCAACGCCGCGCAGCAGGAGTTCCTGGAGCGCGCGTACCCGGCCAGCACGATCAGCATCGCCCAGATGGACCGGTCGAAGGCGGCGTACTCGGCCGCGGAGCGGCGCGCCGGCGGCAGCCGCGGGTGGACCAACGTCGGCCCGAGCGAGGCCCTCTACCCGTTCACCGAGTTCCGCAACGCCTACAACTACGTGCCGAACGCGTACGTCGCGGGCGGTCGGGTCACGTCCATCGACATCGCGCCGGACTGCAACGCCCTGCTCTGCCGGGCGTACGTCACGCCGGCCGGCGGCGGCGTCTGGGGCACCCTGAACGTCCTCGCGCCGGAGCCCAAGTGGTTCTACCTCGGCGGCCCGCTCGGCATCAACGCGGCCGGGTCGGTCAAGATCGACCGTAACGACAAGACCGGCCTGACCATCTACGTGGGCACCGGCGAGGCGAACACCTGCGCCTCCGGCTGCGTCGCCGGCGTCGGCCTCTACAAGTCCACCAACGGCGGGGTCACCTGGAAGGGCCCGCTGGGCAAGGACGCCCTGGCCGGCAAGGGCATCGGTGAGATCACCATCAAGCCCGGCGACCCGAAGACGCTCTACGTCGCCACCACCACCGCCCTGCGCGGCATGTCCAGCTCCTGCTGCACCGGCGTCACCCGGCCGGTGCCCGACGCCGAGAAGTGGGGCCTCTACAAGTCCACCGACGGCGGCGCGAGCTGGAAGTTCATCCACAACGGCTCGGCCGACGCGACCCAGTGCACCGGCAGCGCCGCGGAGTACGGCAACACCGCCGCCTGCTCGCCGCGCGGCGTGCGCTACGTCAAGCTCGACCCGCGCGACGCGAACGTCGTCTACGCCTCCTCGTACGCCCGGGGCGTGTGGCGCTCGGCGGACGCCGGTGCCACCTGGACCCAGATCAAGCCGTCGCTGAACCCGGCGGTCTTCCAGACCCGCGCCGCGATCGACGTGACCGCCCTGCCGAACGGCAAGACCCGGATGTACGTCTACGAGGGCAACCTCGGCAACCCGTACTCGCGGCTGTTCCGCAGCGACGACGTGGCCGGCGGCGCCCCCAGCTTCACCGACCTGACCAGCGCGAACCCGGCCGACCCGGGCTACGCCACCTACAACCAGTGCACCGGCCAGTGCTGGTACGACGTGTTCGTGCACACCCCGGCCGGGCACCCGGACATCGTCTACACCGGTGGCTCCTACGTCTACGGCGAGACCGTCGCCCACAAGCGGGCGGTGGTGCTCTCCACCGACGCCGGGGTCAGCGGCACCGACATGACCTACGACGGCACCGACGAGCTGCACCCCAACGGCCTGCACCCCGACCAGCACGCGCTCGTCACCAACCCGCGCAACCCGTACCAGTTCTTCGAGGCCAACGACGGTGGCGTGATGCGCTCCAGCGGCCAGTTCGTGGACCGGTCGGCGTGGTGCGACAACCCGGCCCGCAACCTCACCACCGACGCGCAGAAGGCCCGCTGCAAGCAGATGCTCTCGCGGATCCCGTCGAAGTTGGACGGCATCAACAAGGGCATGAACACCCTGCAGTTCATCAGCCTGACGGCCAGCCCGCACGACCACACCCTGCTGCAGGGCGGCACCCAGGACAACGGCACCTGGGAGAACAAGGGCCAGCGCAAGCGCTGGGTCAACACGATGATCGGTGACGGCGGCGCGTCCGGCTTCGACGTCGGCAAGCCGGAGTTCCGCTTCCACACCTTCTACGACGCCTCGCCCGAGGTGAACTTCAACAACGGCGACGTGGGCAGCTGGATCTCGATCTCCGACCCGATCTTCGGGCACCCGGGCACCCTGTTCTACGCCCCGGTCGTCAGCGACCCGAAGGTCAGCGGCACGATCTTCGCCGGCACGTCCCGCACCGTCTACCGGACCAAGACGTTCGGCCTGGGCGACCGGAGCCTGGCGGAGGCCGACCGGATCTGCAACACCTGGACCGGCACCTTCGAGGCGCAGTGCGGCGACTTCGCGCCGCTGGGCACGGTCAACCTGACCGACGCCGCCTGGGGCGACCGGGCCGGCGGCGCCGTCTCGGTGGTCCAGCGGGTCGCCACCGACTCGTCCACCGCGTACGCGGCCACCAGCACCGGCCGGGTGTTCGTGTCCCGCAACGTCGACGCCGAGCCGGCCTCCGCGGTCACCTGGACGCGGATCGACACCGCCGCCACGCCCAACCGTTTCGTCACCAGCATCCACGTCGACCCGGCCGATCCGACCCGGGCGTGGATCTCCTACAGCGGGTTCAACTCGAACACCCCGGCCACCGTCGGGCACGCGTTCGAGGTGAAGCTGGCCGGCGCCGGCGCGACCTGGGCCGACCGCTCGTACGACTTCGGCGACCAGCCGATCACCGACCTGGTCCGCGACGACGTCACCGGTGACCTCTACGCGGCCACCGACTTCGGTGTCCTGCGGCTGGCCAAGGGCAGCACCACCTGGGTGAAGGCGGCCCGCGGCATGCCCAACGTCGAGGTCGCCGGGCTCACCGTCGTGCCGGGCAAGCGGGTGCTCTACGCCGCCTCGCACGGCCTCGGCGCCTGGCAGCTCACGCTCTGAGGCAGGTGACCATCGGCAACAACCGGGTGAGGGGCCGCGCGAGCGGCCCCTCACCGCTGCCCGAGGCGGCCGGCCGGGCCTGGCGCACCCTCGGCGCGGCGTTCGTCCTGCTCGTCTTCGTCCCGCCCTTGGTGCTGCTGGTCTCCGGGTCGCTCACCGAGCCCGGGCTGCCCCCGCCGCCGACGCCGCGGCTCGTGCCGGAGCCGGTGTCGACCACCGGCTACCAGCAGGCCGTCGAGCTGGGCGGACTGCTGCGCGCCTCGCTCAACTCGGTCCTGGTCGCGGTCGTCGCGGTGCCGCTGAGCGTGCTCGTCGCCTCCCTGGCCGGCTTCGCGCTGGCCCGGCTCGCCCCGCGCACCACCGGCGTCGTCGTGGCGGCCTCCCTGGCGGCCCTGATGGTGCCGGCCACGGCGCTGCTGGTGCCCCGGTTCGCGATCTTCCGGATGCTCGGCCTGACCGATACCCTGGTGCCGTTGATCGCCCCGGCGTTGCTGGGCACCTCGCCGCTCTACGTCCTGGTCTACTACCTGGCCTTCCGGGCGCTGCCGGCGGACCTCTACGACGCCTGCCTGGTGGAGGACCTCTCGCCGATGCGCACCTGGTGGCGGGTCGCCCTCCCGCTGGTCCGCCCGGTCACCGCCGGGCTCACCGCGCTCACCTTCGTGCTCACCTGGTCGAACTTCCTCGACCCGTTGGTCTACGTCTACGACCGCGACCTGTTCACCCTGCCGCTGGCGCTGCGCTCCCTGTCGGTGCTGGACCCGACGAACTTCCCGGTGTTCCTGGCCGGCGCGGTGCTGGCCACGGTGCCGGCGCTGGCCGTCTTCGTGCTGGCCCAGCGGCGCTTCCTTCACCACGACGACCCGACGGGACGAGACTGACGATGCGACCGGAGACAGAACCGACGATGCGGCCGAAGGCGCTGCTCGCCCTGCTGCTCGCCGCCGTGCTGGCCGCCGCCGGCTGCGGCGCCGGCTCCGGATCATCCGCCGACGGACCGGTGCGGCTGCTGGTCTTCGGCGCCCCCGAGGAACTCGCCGCCTACCGCACCCTCGTCGAGGCGTACGAGAAGGCGCGCCCCGGCACCGACGTTCAGCTCGTCGAGGCCAGCGACCGCAAGGACCTGCTGGCCCGGCTCGCCACCTCGGTGGCCGGCGGCGCCCCGCCGGACCTGTTCCTGATGAACTACCGCTTCTACGGGCAGTTCGCGGCGAAGGACGTCATCGAGCCGCTGGACGACCGGCTCGCCGGCTCCGAGGCCGTCGACCCGGCCGACTACTACCCGGTCGCCTGGAACGCCTTCCGCTGGAAGGATCGCCAACTCTGCCTGCCGCAGAACGTCTCCAGCCTCGCGGTCTACTACAACCGCACCCTGTTCGCCAAGTACGGCGTGCCGGAGCCGAAGGCCGGCTGGACCTGGAACGACCTGGTCGCCACCGCGAGCGCGATGACCCGCGACTCCCGCGGCGCGGTGATCAAGGCCACCGAGAGCGAGGGCGCGGCGCTGCGCCCGGCCGTGCACGGCCTCGGCGTGGAGCCGTCCATCATCCGGCTCGCCCCGTTCGTGTGGTCCAACGGCGGCCAGCTCGTCGACGACCCGGCGAAGCCGACCCGGCTGACGCTGGACACCCCGGCCGCGCGGGAGGCGCTGAAGAACCTGGTGGACCTGCGGCTGGCGTACGGGGTGGTGCCCACCGACGAGGAGGTCGAGGCCGAGGACGACGAGTCGCGGTTCGCCAACGGCCGCCTCGCCATGCTGATGAGCTCCCGTCGCTCCACCACCACGTTCCGCTCGATCACCGGCTTCGAGTGGGACGTCGCCCCGCTGCCCGTCTACCGCGAGCAGGTCGGGGTGCTGCACTCCGACGCGTACTGCATGACCCGGGGCGCGAAGAACAAGGACGCCGCGTGGCGGTTCCTGGAGTTCGCCATCGCGGAGGAGGGCCAGCGCATCGTCGCCGCCACCGGACGCACCGTCCCGTCCCACGTCGGGGTGTCGCGGTCGCCGGCGTTCCTCGGCCCGGCCCAGCCGCCGCGCAGCGCGAAGGTCTTCCTCGACGCCATCCCCACCGTCCGGGCGCTGCCCACCGTCTCCACCTGGCCCGAGATCGAGGACGTCACCTACGGCATCCTGGAGAACGCCGTGCACCGGGGCGACCGGCTCGACGACGTGATCCGCGACCTGGACCAGCAGACCCGTCCCCTGTTCGCCCGCGGCGAGCACGGGTGAGCGATCCGGGACTCGCCCTGGCGGGCGTCTCCGCCGCCTACCGGGGGTCGACGGTGCTGCACGAGGTGGACCTGACCGTCGCCCGCGGCGAACTGCTGGTGGTGCTCGGCCCGTCGGGGGCCGGCAAGTCGACGGTGCTGCGGGTGGTCGCCGGCCTGGAACCGGTCACCGCCGGCCGCGTGCGCATCGCCGGCCGGGACGTCACCGCCGACCGCCCCGGCCGGCGCAACGTGTCGATGGTGTTCCAGTCGTACGCGCTCTTCCCGCACCTGACCGTCGCCGAGAACATCGCCTTCGGCCTGGAGGTGCGCGACACCCCCCGCGCCGTCGCCCGGGACCGGGCCCGCGCGGCCGCCGAGGCCGTGGGCTGTGCCGCCCTGCTGCAGCGGCGGCCCGGACAGCTCTCCGGCGGGGAGCGCCAGCGGGTGGCGCTGGCCCGGGCGTTGGTCCGCGAGCCGGACGTGTTCCTGCTCGACGAGCCGTTGTCCAACCTCGACCTGGCGCTGCGGGTGGAGATGCGCGCCGAGCTGCGCGCACTGCACGACCGGCTCGGCGCCACCATGGTCCACGTCACCCACGACCAGACCGAGGCGCTGGTGCTCGCCGACCGGATCGCCGTGCTGCGCGACGGGCGGATCGAGCAGGTCGGCACCCCCGACGAGATCTGGCGCACCCCGGCCAGCACCTTCGTCGCCCGCTTCGTCGGCTCCCCGGCGATGAACCTGCTCCCGGCGCACGGGCCGGTACGGCCCTCCGGTGCCGCGCCGGTCCCGGTCGGCGGGGCGGAGGAGCTGCGGATCGGTTTCCGGCCCGAGGCGGTCACCCTCGACGCCGCCGAGGGCGCCGACGCCGCCGTCGACCGGGTCGAGGTGGTCGGCGAGGACGCGTACGCCTACCTGACCCTCGCCGGCGGGCACCCCGTCGTCGCCCGGGTGCCCGCCGCCCGCCGGCCCGAACGGGGCGCGGCGGTACGCGTCGGCGTGCGCTGGCCCGACGTGCACGTCTTCCACGCCGGCTCCGGCCGCCGGTACGCCCCGTGACGAGCACCGACCGCCGCTCGCGGCGGCAGTTGGCGCTGATGCTGACGCCGTACCTGGTGGGCCTGGTCGGGCTGGTGCTGCTGCCCGCCGCGGTCACCCTCGCGCTGGCCTTCACCGAGTACGACCTGCTGCGCCCCCCACGCTGGGTGGGGCTGGCGAACCTCACCGCGCTGGTCGACGACCCGGTGTTCCGGGTGTCGCTGACCAACTCGCTGGTCTTCGCGCTGGTGGCCGTACCGCTGCGGGTGCTCTTCGCGCTCGGCCTGGCGCTGCTGCTGCACCGCCGGGCGCTCGGGGTCGGCAGCGCCCGCACCGCGGCGGTGCTGCCGACCGCGGTGCCCGAGATCGCCTACGGGCTGCTCTGGCTGTGGCTGCTCAACCCGCTCTACGGCCCGATCAACCAGGTGCTGCGCACGGGCGGGGAGAACGGCCTGACCGCGCTGGGCCGCACCCCGCCGCAGTGGCTCACCGACCCGACCGACGCCCGCGCCGCGATCATCGGCATGAGCCTGTTCACCATGGGCGAGACCTTCGTGGTGCTGCTGGCCGCCCGGCGCGCGTTGCCCCGCGACGTCTACGAGATGGCGGCGATCGAGGACGCCACCGGCTGGGACGTGTTCCGCCGGGTCACGCTGCCGCTGATGGCGCCGGTGCTCGGGCTGCTGGCGGTACGCGACGCCATCCAGAGCCTGCACTTCACCTTCGTGCCGGCCTTCGTGGTCACCGACGGCGGCCCGCCCCCGTACGCCACCACGTACCTGTCGCTGTTCGTCTACCGCACCGGCTTCGAGTACCTGCGCTACGGCTACGCCGCCGCGGCGACCCTCGTGATGATCCTGTTGACCGTGGCGGCGGTGCTGCTCCAGTGGCGGCTGATCCGTCGCTACCGGGCGTTCTACCGGCTCTGAGGACCCCGGACGAGCCCGAAATTCGCGGGCGCCGGCCCGGACGCCGTGACATGATCGCGCACTGCGCCGGCCGGGTGGCGGCGCTGCGAGGAGGACGGCATGGAGTTCGAGGTACGCCGGATCGGGCCGGAGTCGACCGCCGCGGCGGCGGCCGTGCTCGCCGATGCCTTCGACGGGTACCCCTGGATGGCCTGGACGGTCGCGGCGGACCGGCACCGGGAGCGGCTGGAGGCCATGTTCGCGGGCACCGTCGACGCTGTCGGGCTGCCCTACGGTGACGTCTGGGCGGCGGTCGACCCGGCCGGCCGGCCGGCGGCGGTGGCGGTCTGGCTTCGTCCGGACCGGCCGGTGCCGGACGAGGTCTGGGCCGGCGTCGCGGCGCGCAACGCCGAGCTGGCCGGCGACCGGCACGCGGCGCTGCGCGACGCCGACGCGGCCTGCGCCTCGCTGCGGTCGGCCGAGCCGGCGTTCCTGCTCGCCACCGTCGGCGTGCGCCGCGCAGATCAGAGCCGGGGACTCGGCGCCCGGGTGCTGCGGCCCGGCCTGGCCGAGGCCGACCGGGCCGGCCTGCCGGCGGTGCTGGAGACCTCGTCGGAGCCGAACGTGCGGTTCTACCGCCGGCTCGGTTTCGAGGTCACCGGCCGGGCGCGGGTGCCCGACGGCGGCCCCGACGTCTGGGCGATGCGGCGGCCGGCCGACGGCGAGCGGGTGTAAGGGCCGCCCGTCCGGGTAGCCGCCGGGAATGGAGCTGGTCGAGGAGTCGCCGTACCGCTTCCGGATCGACCGGCACGACCCGATGCGGGTGCCCGGGGTGGTGTTCGCGTCCCGGTCGCTGCTGCCCGACGCCGGGGCGGACAAGTCGCTGGAGCAGGTGGCGAACGTCGCCACGCTGCCCGGCATCGTCGACGCCTCGTACGCCATGCCCGACGTGCACTGGGGCTACGGCTTCCCGATCGGCGGCGTGGCCGCCACCGACGTCGCACACGGCGGGGTGGTCTCGCCCGGCGGGGTGGGCTTCGACATCTCCTGCGGCGTCCGGCTGCTCGCCGCCGACATCGACCGCGACGGGCTGCGGCCCCGGCTGGACGCGCTGATGGACGGGCTGGGCGAGGCCACCCCGCGGGGGATGGGCAAGGGCGCCGTGTGGCACCTGTCGAAGCGCTCGGAACTCGACGCGGTGCTGCGCGGCGGCTCCCGGTACGCGGTCGAGCGCGGCTTCGGCGTCGAACGGGACCTCCAGCGGTGCGAGGACTACGGCGCGGTCGGCGACGCCAACCCGGCCGAGGTCAGCGAGCGGGCCATCGAGCGCGGCGCGCGCCAGGTCGGCAGCCTGGGCTCCGGCAACCACTTCCTGGAGGTGCAGGCCGTCGAGGAGGTGTACGACGACGCCACCGCGACCGCCTTCGGGCTGCGCCCCGGCCAGGTCTGCGTGATGATCCACTGCGGGTCCCGGGGGCTGGGCCACCAGATCTGCACCGACTACGTGCGCAAGATGGAGAAGGTGATGGACCGGCACGGCATCCACGTGCCGGACCGGCAGCTCGCCTGCGCCCCGGTCTCCTCCCACGAGGGCCGCGCCTACCTGGCCGCGATGGCCGCCGCCGCCAACTACGCCCGCGCGAACCGGCAACTGCTGGCCGACGCCGCCCGGAAGGTCTTCGCCCGGGTGACCGGCAGCCGGCTGGAGCTGGTCTACGACATCTCGCACAACCTGGCCAAGATCGAGGACCACGACGTCGACGGCGAGCGGCGCGCGCTCTGCGTACACCGCAAGGGCGCCACCCGGGCGCTGCCGCCGGGCCACGCCGACCTGCCCGACGACCTGCGCGACGTGGGCCAGCCGGTGCTCATTCCCGGCTCCATGGGCACCGGCTCGTACGTGCTCACCGGCGTGCCGGGCGCGCCGGCGTTCGCCTCCACCTGTCACGGCGCCGGTCGGGTGCAGAGCCGCAAGCAGGCCGTGAAGGCCGAACGCGGCCTGGACCCGCGCGGCCAGCTGGAGGCGCAGAACATCGCGGTGCGCGGCGCGTCCCGGCGCGGCCTGGCCGAGGAGATGCCCGCCGCGTACAAGGACATCTCGGCCGTGGTGGCGGCCGCCGAGGGCGCCGGGCTGTGCCGGAAGGTGGCCCGGCTGGCGCCGATCGGGGTGGTGAAGGGCTGAGCCGGCGGCTCAGACGTCGAGGGTCACCGCGCAGGACCAACCCGCGCCGTCGCGGCCGAAGCGCAGTTCGTGCAGGGAGACGGCCTTCGGCACCGCGCCGACCAGCTCGACGGCGTCGGTGCCCGCCGTGCGCCAGCGCACCGTCAGGCCGCCGGCGCCGTCGTCGGCCACCTCGGTGTGCAGCGGCAGCTCGTCCTCCGTCTCCATCCGGAAGATCACCTCGTCGAGTACGCCCACCAGCAGGTCCTCGTCGTCGCCGGCCGGCGCGTGGAACTCCCGAAGCGCGCCGGGCCGCGCCCCGCCGGGGTCGACGAACGTCCCGACCAGCGCGGCGACGGCCTCGGCCACGCACTCCTCCCGGGTCGGCGCCCACGCCTCGATGCGCACGTCGGCGGTGTGCGGCACGCAGCGGTGCCCGCGTTCCGGTCTTCGCTCCATGCCTCGATCATCCGGCACGGGACCGCCGTGCCGGGGCGGGTCGGCGCGTGCCGGGGCGGGTCGGCGCGCGCCGAGGCGGGCTCAGTGCGGGCCGAGGCCGGCTCAGTGCAGGCCGAGGCGGGCGATGGGCTCGACGAGTTCGCGTTCCTCGTAGGCGAGGTGGGACAGCAGCGTGTCGCTGAGCAGGTCGACGGCCGCGCGGAGCTCGGCCATCCCGTCGGAGACGGAGACGAACGCGACGAGGGCGCGGTCGACCCGCTCCAGGACGTCGTGGATGGCGTGGTGCTCCTGCTCCAGCCGGTCGATCACGGGTGCGAGGCGGGGGTCGGCGCCGCGCAGGTGCGGGAACAGCCCCCGGTCCTCCAGCGTGTGGTGGGTGGTGACCACCCGGCAGTACGACTCGCAGTAGGTGCCCAGCGTCCACTTGTTCTGCCGGATCGTCATGGTGTTGATGTGCGAGCGGGCCGTGCCCGCGTCGACCAGCCCGGCGCCCACCTGCTCGACGAGGTCGTGGAGGCGGGCCAGTTCGGCGCGCAGCCCGTCGTGCACGTCGACGAGGTGCCGGGCGTTGGCCTGGTCGTGCGCCGGGTAGGCGCGGGTCGGGTCCGGCGCGGGACCGGTCGGTCGGGTGCTCTCGTCCCAGACCCGGATCGCGCTGCGGCGGACGCCGTCGTCGGGCGTCGGGACGACGGCGAGGGCCCCGGCGGCCGGGCGCGGTTGCGCCGCCGGGACCGCGCGGGCGGTGACCGGTTCCGGCGCGGCGGGCGCGGTGGCGGCGGTGCGCTCGGCGGCCACGAGGTCGCGTACGGCCGGGGCGACCTCGGCGGCGAAGCGCCGCAGGTCCTCGGGGTCGTCGCTGCCCAGGATGAACGTGCTGATGCCGTCGCTGAGCGCGAGGTCGGCCAGTTCCTCCGCCCACTGCTCGGCGGGGCCCTGCAACGGGCCGCGGCCGACCGGGGCGAAGCGGCCGGTCACGTTGAGCAGCCGGCGCACGTCGCCGGGCGAGCGGCCCGCCTCCCGGGCCGCCTCGTCGATGACGGCGTTTCCGCGGGCGAGGTCGCCGGACTGGAGGTAGCCCAGCGACGGCAGCCAGCCGTCGGCCCGGCGCCCGGTCAGGGCCAGCATGCGCGGCTTGTACGCGCCGAGCCAGATGCCCACGTCGTGGGCCGGCGCGGGGCCCCGCTTCGCGCCGACGACCCGGTGGAACTCGCCGTCGACCCGGACGCCGCCGCGCGCGTCGACGTCCCAGACCTGGCGGATGACGTCGATCGCCTCCTCCAGCGCGCGTACGCCCTGCCCGGGCGAGAGCCGGCGCCCGCCCATCGCCTCGATGGCCTCCCAGAACGCGCCGGCGCCCAGGCCGAGCTCGACCCGGCCGCCGCTGAGCAGGTCGAGGCTCGCCACGCTGCGGGCGAGGACGGCCGGCGGGCGCAGCGGCAGGTTCGTGACGTTGGCGGCCAGCCGCACGGTGCCGGTCCGGGCGGCCACGAAGCTCATCAGCGTCCACGTGTCGAGGAACGCCGGCTGGTAGGGGTGGTCCTGGAAGGTGACGAGGTCGAAGCCGAGCTGCTCGGCCAGGACGGCCAGGCCCACCACCCGCTCGGGGTCGGCGTTGCCGGGCGTCAGGAACGACCCGAAGGTCAACGGGTGCCCGTAGTCGCCCATGTCCGCCTCTTCCCCCTGTTCCGCGGCGCCGCCGAGCCGCCCGGCAGATCGTATGCCGGGCGAGGACGCCGGCCGCGCCGACCGGGGATCTCCGCCGACGAGGCGCGGTCCGGGAGACGCCGAGCGTGGTGACGGAGCGGCCTCGTCGGGCAGCCCGGCCGCGGGATCCCGACCGCCGGCCGCGAGGGCCGTTGACGGCGATGGATGAGCCCCCTAGGGTCTTTACGGACCAGACCGTTATGTGATGCGGGAGACGCGTCCTCGTCGCCCGACGGAGACAGCGGGGCGCCGGCCGCACAGGAGAGAGCTTCCCGTCGAACCTCCCGCCGCGGTTCCGGATCCGACCGATACGGCTCGGCCGCCGGCCCCTCCGGCGGTCGCGGGAAGAGGAGCAGGCGCTGATGACGAACCGCCGCACGTTGATCCGCTACGCCGCCGCCCTCGCGGTGGCACCGGCCGTCCCCGCCGCCTGGCCCGCGCGTCCCGCGTCGGCGGATCAGGCCGCGCCCGGGGTGACCGTCGACCCCTTCGGCATCCCGCTACGCGACGTCCTGCTCATCGGCGGGACCGTCGCCCCCGGGCCGGACGGGACACCGGTGCTGTGGTCGGCGGTCTCCGGCGAGCCGGCCCGGCTCGCCGCGATCGACCCGGCGACCGGCCGGACGGTCTCCGACCAGGAAGTCACCGGCGCGCCCGGCTCGTACGCGGTGGCCGCCGCCCCCGACGGCACCGTCTACGTCGGCGCGTACAACACCGGCGACCTGTACCGCCGTCGGCCCGGCCCGGACAGCCCGGTGGAGAACCTCGGCCGGCCGCTGCCGTCGGAGACGTACATCTGGCGGATCGCCGTGGACGACGCGGGCGTGGTGTACGGCGGCACCTTCCCCGGCGCGCGGGTCTTCTCCCGCGACCCGGCCACCGGGGCGATCCGGGACTACGGCCGGGTGCTCCCCGGCGCGCAGTACGTCCGCAGCCTCGCCGTCACCGCCGACAAGATCTACGCCGGCACCCAGCCGGACGCCCACGTCGTCGAGATCGACAAGGTCACCGGGGAGCGCCGCGAACTGCCGCTGCCCGACGGGCTCGGCACCGGCGCCGGTCAGACGGTGTACGACCTGAACGCCCACGACGGGCGGGTCTACGCCCGGTTCGGCTCCGCCATCAACGGCCGGCTCGGCGTCTACGACATCGCCGCCCGGCGGTGGACGGACCTGATCGACGACGTCGCCGGCCTGGACGTCTCCGCGCCCGGCCCCGGCGGCCTGGTCTACCTCACCCGCGCCGGCCGGCTCACCGGCTACCACCCGGGCACCCGCACGTTCGCCGACACCCCGCTGGTCTTCCCCGGCCGGGTGGTCAACAACCGGGGCATCGGCTGGGTCACCCTCGCCGACCGCGACTGGCCGGGCCGCACGCTGGTCGGGCTGCTCTGGCGCGGCGACATGTTCCGCTGGAACCCGGTGACCGGCCGCGCCGACGTGGTGCCGACGGACGTGCCCGGCGAGCCGATCCCGATCGCGGCGCTGCACGTCGGCCCGACCGGCACCGTCTGGGTCGGCGGCTACCTCAACGGCGGCCTCGCCCGGGTCGACCCGGACACCGGGGTGTCGACCTTCCAGCGCTTCGCCCAGGTGGAGAGCGTCCTGGAGACCGGCGGCCGGGTCTGGCTCGGTGCCTATCCGGACTCCCGGCTCTACCGGTACGACCCGGCGAAGCCGTGGAGCAGCCCCGAGTACTCGCCCGGCCTGCCCGGCAGCCCCGACAACCCCGTCAAGCTGCTCGACCTGAAGGCCGCCGACCAGGTGCGGGCGCGGGCGCTGACCGACGCGGGGGAGAAGGTCGCCTACGGCACCATGCCCAACACCACCCTCGGCGGGGCGCTGGCCATCGTGGACAAGACGACCGGCGCGGCCCGCGTGCACCGGCCGGTGGTGACCGACCAGTCGATCGTCAGCCTGGCCCACGTCAACGGCCTGGTCGTGGGCGGCACCTCGATCGACGGCGGGTACAGCGTGCCGCGGCCCACCCAGACCGAGGCGCGGCTGTTCGGCTGGGACGTCGCGACCGACGCCCCGGCGTTCGAGTTCGTCCCGGTGCCGGGCGCGCGGGCGATCCCGGCGCTGGCGGTGGACCGCTCGGGCCTGCTCTGGGGGCTGGCCGGCGGGCAGCTCTTCGCCGTCGACGTGGCCGCCCGCGCGGTGGTGCGGCGCGTCACCCTCGCCCCCGGGGTGTCCGACAGCCGCGGCAGGCTGGGCTACGACGCCACGCGCCACCTGCTGTACGCGCTGGTCGGCGGGCGGCTGCTGGTCCAGGCCGACCCGGCCGCGGGCACGACGCGGCAACTGCTGGACCAGCCGGCGGAGTTCCTCGCCGTACATCCGGACGGCCGGCTCTTCCTCGGGTCCGGCGAGCACCTGCACCGGGTCACCGTGACGGGCTGACCGGGGCGGACGCGAAGCGGGCCGGTGATCCCAGCAGGATCACCGGCCCGCCGCGCTCCGTACGGGCGCCTAGAGCTGGACGCGGACCAGGTTGCGGCCGCGCAGCCCGTAGAGCGCCGAACCGTCCGGGGCGGCGGTGAGCAGGGCCTCGCCGCCGGGATCACGTTTCGGTCAGGGCTCTAACCGGCACAGCGCACCACGCGGTCGCGTGGTGTCGAGCCCTGTGGCATCGCTTCGGTCACGTCGAGCGGACATCCATCCGCGCCTCTGGAATTCCGGCCACCACCGTAATAGGGTGCCCGCATCGTCGAACGTGGAGGTCGCGCCTTGTCGCCGTTACGTCGTCCCCTCGTGCCCGCCGTCGCCCTGTCGCTGGCCGTCGCCCTGCTGCCCGCCCCCGCCGCGGCCGAGCCGGCCGCCACCGTTCCCGGTGCCGTCACGGATTTCGGGGTCCAGCAGACCGCCCTGACCGTGTTCGAGGCCCACCACGGCACCGGCGCCGGCGGTCGCCCGGTCGTCTACGGGGTGCAGATGGGCTCGCCCGGGGTGCTCAGCGTGACCGATCCGGTGACCCGCGAACTGCTCGACACGGCCTACCTGCCCGACTCCTCCGGCGCCTGGGGCATCACCCAGACCGCCGACGGCACCGTGTACGCGGGCAGCTACCCGAACGCCCACCTCTACTCGTACGACCCGGACACCCGGGCCACCGTGGACCTCGGCGCGCCGGTGCCGGGGCAGACCGTCCTCTACGGCCTGCGTCCCGGCGCAGACGGCCGGGTCTACGGCGGCACCTACCCCGGGGCGCACGTCTTCTCCTACGCCCCCGGCGAGGGCTTCCGCGACCACGGCCGGATGTACGCCGGCGAGCAGTACGTCGTCGACGTGGCGGTGGACCCCGCGCGCGACGTCCTCTGGGCGGCCGTCGGCACCGCCGGTCATCTCGTCCGCCTCGACCTGACCACCGGGGAGAAGCGCGACATCTGGCCGGAGGCGCTGCGCGGCGACGCCAACTACCCGTACGACATCAACCTCGTCGGCGGGAAACTCTTCGTCAAGCGCAACAAGCTCCAGGGACTCGTCCTCGACCCCGACACCGGCGCAGTCCTGGCCGACGGCTTCACCATGGGCTCGCGGGGCACGTCGCCGCTCGCCCCCGACGGCCGGTCGGTCTACTTCACCTCCGGCGCGCAACTGTGGCGTTACGACCTGCCGACCGACACCGTCGGGCCGGCGCGCGACGCCGCGGGCCAACCGGTGCTCAGCGACGGCGCGGGGATCGGGTTCGGCTTCCTGGACGGCCAGCTCCACGCCGTCATCGGCAACTACGGCGGGCAGGCCCTGCGGTACGACCCGGCCACCGGCGCCAGCGAGCGCTACCGGCTGCCGTTCCCGCCGCAGGCGCTGGACATCAACAACATCACCGCCGGGCCGGACGGTCGCATCTGGACGAATCTCTACATCAACGGCAACCTCGCGGTGCTCGACCCGGCCACCGGCGCCGCCGCCAACGTCGGCCGGCTCGGGCAGGCCGACGGATTCGGCTGGCACGGCGGCAAGATGTACCAGGGCGTCTACCCGTACGGCGGGGTGCTCGTCTACGACCCGACCCGGCCGTACCGGCTCGGCACGAACCCGCGCGAGCTGTTCCGGCTGCAACCGGAGGGCCAGAACCGGCCGATCGCCTTCGCCTCCGCCGGCAGCCGGGTCTACGTCGGCAGCACGCCCGACTACGGCCTCTGGGGCGGCGCGCTGACCGTGTACGACACCGCGACCGGCGCCCGCGTCACGCACCGGGACATCGTCGCGGACCAGGGCGTGATCAGCCTGGCCGTGGTCGGCGACCGGCTCTGGGCCGGCACGACCGTCAGCGGTGGTGGGGGCACCGCGCCGCGGGCCGCCGAGGCGAAGGTGTTCACCGCCGACCTGGCGACCGGCGAGAAGACGGCCGAGTACACCCCCGTGCCGGGCGCCGACGCGATCACCTCGGTCGTCGCCGGGCCGGACGGCATGGTCTGGGGCCTCGCCGACGGCGAGGTCTTCGTGCTCGACCCGGCGACCGGCGCGGTGACGCACCGCTTCGACGTGCCGGGCGGCTACTCCGGGGTGGCCGACGAGCTGGTGGTCAGCGCCGCCGACGAGCACGTCTACGCCGCGCTCGACGGCTACCTGCTCAAGATCGACCCACTGTCGAAGGCGGTGCGGGTGATCCGGGACGCGCAGACCTACCGACTGACCCAGGACGGCCGGGGCGACCTGTGGTTCCGCAACGGGGTCAAGGCGCCCAACCGGGCGGTCCAGTACGGCTCGCACCTGCTGCGCTACGTGCCCGAGGCGGACGCCTGCCCCCGCTCGGACCTGCGCCCCCACGTGTACGCGGGCGCCGGGACCGCGGTGCCCAACCGGTACGCCGAGGACGGGTGCACGGTCAACGACCTGATCCGCGACGAGGCGCGCTGGGACAGCCACGGCGCGTTCCTCGCGCACGTCGCCGCGGTCACGGAGGGGCTCGTGAGGTCCGGGCTGCTGGACGACGCCGAGCAGGACGCGATCGTGGCGGCCGCCGCGAAGTCCCCGGTCGGCCGGTAGGCGGGGCCGCCCACCCGCGTCCGCCGACCACACCGGACACGACCGGGTGTCACAGGCTGCCGCTACCCTGCGGGCATGATCATGGACGACGCGGACGCGACCACCGTACGGTTCCTCCGGATGATGCGGGCCGCCCTGCGGGAGGAGAAGCCCGGCGAGGACACCCTGGGCCGCACGGTCGAGCTGGCCCGGGCGTGGGGCACGAGCGAGGCGGCGGACGCCCGGCTGCGCGCGGCGCTGCGGCGGCTGCACGGCGAGACCCCGGACCCCGACGATCCCCGGCAGGTCGCCGACGAGTGCGCCGACCTCGACCCGGACGGCGTCCCGGATCCGGGCGCGGCGGCGCGGGGCCGGGCGATCGGCCGGTTCGCCGCGAACGCCCGCCGGCTGCGCGAGGGTGAGATCGGCCCCGCCGAGTTCGACCAGGCCGTCGGGGAGGGCTGACGGTCGCGCACCGCCCGGCGTACGGTCGGGCGGTGCGGATCACCAAGTTCACCCACTCCTGCGTCCGGCTGGAGCACGACGGCGGCGTGCTGGTCATCGATCCCGGCACGTGGAGCGAGCCACGCGCCCTGGCCGGCGCGGACGCCGTGCTGGTCACCCACGAGCACACCGACCACGTCGACGTGCTCCGGCTGGCCGGCCTGGGGGTGCCGGTCTTCGCGCCCGAGGGCGCGGCGCTGCCCGACCTGGTCCCGCTACCCGTGACCCGGGTGCGCGCCGGGCAGCGGTTCACCGCCGCGGGCCTCGCCGTGACGGCGCTCGGCGGCCGGCACGCCAGCATCCACGGTGGCCAGCCCGACTGCGCCAACCTGGGCTACCTCGTCGGCGACGAGGTCTACCACCCGGGGGACTCGCTGCACCCGCCGGACCGGCCGGTGCGGACCCTGCTCGTCCCGGCCCAGGCGTCCTGGTTGAAGCTCACGGAGGCGATCGACTTCGCCCGCGCCGCCGGGGCGCGGCGGGTGTTCCCGATCCACGACGCCCAGCTCAACGAGCGCGGGCTGGCCAGCGTGAACGGTTGGTTCACCGAGACCGTTCCCGGCTACCGCTTCCTGGCGGCGGGGGAGTCCGCCTGACCGGTGCCGCCGGTGCCGCACGATGTGCACCGGATGGATCCGGGTGATCTGCCGTGGGCGTGTCGAAGAGCCCGTCGAGGGTGTCGGTCCGGTAAAGGCGACGCGGGCGCTGTGCCGTCCGCGGCCGAATTGCTATACGGTCGGCGGGTGAGGGTCGAGAAGCACTGGTGGAACGGCGACACGTCCCAGCGTGGGCGCCGGGACGTGTACATCCGCACGGACGGGCAGCGCTGGGACGTACAGGTGCAGATCGGCGGCGCGTCCGGCCGCTCCCGGGTGCAGGAGTGCCCCGGACGGGCCTCGGCGGTCATCCTCGCCGGTGCCTGGCGCGGCAACCACCCGGCCTGGCGCGAGTTGCCGAGCTGACGCGGGGCCGACCGGCGGCTGTTCGGCCACGTCGGGCGGGGTCGCCGCGCGGTCGGCCAGCACGTCGTCACCGCTCGTGTCCGGCTGGCTACGCTCGATCCGTCGACGGGTCGGGAGGGCAGCATGGGCGGCGAGATCGTTCCCACGGTGATGCCGGCGGCGTACACGGTCGGCCCGTCCTGCCGGGGGCCGGGCACGCCGGTCGGGGCGCCCCTGCTCCCGGCCGACGTGCCGGCCGACTCGTCGAACATCTGACCGTCCCTCCGATCGGAGCCGGGGCGCTCAGAACTCGACGCGTGGAGCGGCCGGGCTCAGCAGGGCGCTTCGGCACGGCGCGGACCAACCGCGCCGCAGCTCGCGGCCGATCGCGTCGAGCACGACGGGCACGTCCCGTTCCGCCCCCTCGTGCATGGCCTCGACCACCACCAGGACGGTCGCGGTGTCCTCGCGCACCGCCGACCAGCCACTCTGCCGGTTGGTCCAGCGCCGGGCGTGCGCCCGCCCCTGGGGGTCCGCGAAGATCACCTCGCCCGGGTCCGGGTGCTCCTCGGCGCCGGCGAAGGTCAGGTAGCGCTCGTCGCCCCGCGCCGGCCGCACCTCGATCCCGCCGCCGACCCGCGGCACGTCGAGGATGCCGACCGGGATGGCGTACGCGGCGGACACGGCGTTGCCCAGGTCGACCAGCGGATGGACCTCGGGCAGGTCGCCCTCGGTGCGCAGCCGCCGCAGCAGCGACTCCGCCGCGCACCGGTACCTTGTCGGGGCCAGCCCCATCCGGGAGAACGCCCGCCGCCATGCCTGGATCTCCGGGAAGCTCGCCTCGGTGCCGCCGGCCAGCCGGTCCCGGGCCACCGCGTGCAGGTCGCCCAGCGGCAGCCCGGCGCGGGGCGGGCCGCCGACGCCCTCGGCGTACAGGATCCCGGCGACGAGCCCGGGGTGTGCGGCCCAGACCTCGGGGGAGTGCTGGAAGTACACGGTCGCGTCCTCCTCAGGCCTCGGCGCGGGCCAGCAGCAGCCCGAGCGCGACGAACGAGCCGGCGAAGCCGCGGCGCAGCCAGCGGGTGACCGCCGGCCGGGCCAGCACCCGGTCGCGGACGGTGCCGGCGAGAATCCCGTACGCGGCGAACACCACGAAGGTGATCAGCATGAACACCGCGCCCAGCCCGAGCATCCGGGCGACCTGGTCCGGCTCGTCAGCGCGGACGAACTGCGGCAGGAACGCGACGAAGAAGAGGGTCAGCTTCGGGTTGAGCAGGTTCGACAGCACCGCCACCCCGATCACCCGGGCGGCCGACGGTGCGGGCTCCGCCGCGTCGACCGTGAACCCGCTCCGGTCCCGCCACGTCACCCAGGCCAGGTAGAGCAGGTAGGCGACCCCGACGTACTTGAGCACCTGGAACGCCGCCGCGTTGGAGTGCAGCAGCGCGGCCAGGCCGGTGACGGCCGCCGCCAGGTGCGGGGCGACCCCCAGCGTGCAGCCGGCGGCGGCGAGCAGCCCCGCGCGGGCGCCCCGGCTCAACCCGGCGGCGAGCGTGTAGAGCGTGCCGGTGCCGGGGGTGGCGGCCACGACGAGCGAGGTGATCAGGAAAGCGACGGTCATCGTCGTCCTCTCGGGGAGTGGTCGGGTGTGGCGACGCCTCCCACTCTGCTGCCAGGATGGTCCGATGAGCAGGGCCAAACCAGACCCACCCGAGGGGTCCATAACCGCCGGGTCGGACTTCCTTCACCTCGACATCGCGGACGCGCCGCCCGGTCGCCGCGCCGACTGGCTCGCCGACCAGCTCCGGCGGGCCGTCGCCGACGGGCGGCTTCCCGTCGGCGGTCGCCTGCCCGCCACCCGGGTGCTCGCCGCCGACCTCGGCGTCTCCCGGGGCGTCGTCGTGGAGGCGTACCAGCGGATGGTGGAGGACGGCCACGTCGCCGGCCGGGGGCGCGCGGGCACCGTGGTCGTGGCCGCGCCGGCGGCAGCGCCCGCGCCGCCGGGCCCGGCCGCCGCGCCCCCGCCGGCCGCGCTCTTCCCGCCCGCGCCGGGCACCGGGATCTTCGACGCCGTGCGCACGGCGCCCGCGCGGATCGACCTCACGCCCGGCGTACCCGATCTGGCGGCCTTTCCCCGGGCGGACTGGCTGCGCGCCGAGCGGACCGTGCTGCGACACCTGGCCGCGCCGGACTTCGGCTACGGCGACCCGCGTGGCGCGCCCGCGCTGCGGCGGGCCGTCGCGGCCTGGCTGGCCCGCAGCCGGGGAATCGCCGTCGACCCCGCCGAGGTGATCGTGACGACGGGCGTCTCCCAGGCGCTGGGGCTGCTGGCCCAGGCCCTGCGCCCGCACGGCGTCGACACCGTCGCCGTGGAGGACCCGGGCTCGCTCGGCGTGCGGCAACACCTGAACAACTGGCGCGTCACCACCCCGCCGGTGGCGGTCGACGCCGCGGGACTGCGGGTCGACGAGCTGGCCGCGAGCGGCGCGCCGGCGGTGATGGTGACCCCGGCACACCAGTTCCCGACCGGGGTGGTCCTCGACGGTGACCGTCGCCGTCAGCTCGCGGCGTGGGCCCGGGCCGGCGGGCTGGTCATCGAGGACGACTACGACGCCGAGCATCGCTACGACCGACCCCCGGTGCCCGCCCTGCGCGCCATGCTGCCCGACCACGTCTGCTACGCCGGCAGCGTGTCGAAGTTGCTCGCGCCGGCCCTGCGGATCGGCTGGCTGCTGGTTCCGCCGCGCCACCGCGACGCGGTGGTCGACGCCAAGCGCAACGCCGACCTGGGCAACGCGGTGCTGCCGCAACTGGTGCTGGCCGAGCTGATGGCCTCGGGCGCGCTGGAGCGGCAGCTGCGGCTGCTGCGGCGACGGCACGTGCGGCGGCGCGACGCGATGGTCGCCGCCATCGTCCGGAACGTGCCGGGGGCGACGGTGCAGGGGGCGGCGGCCGGGCTGCACCTGACGGTCACGCTGGACGGCGCGGTGGCGGACACGGAGGTGGCGGCGGCCGCGTTGGAGCGCGGGGTGAAGGTGCAGCCGCTGTCGTGGCACTGCCAGCGCCCGCACCCGCCGGGGCTGGTCCTCGGCTACGCGGCCAACACGGTGTCGGACATCGAGGAGGGTGTGGGCGTGCTCGCCGCCGTGCTGGCCGGCCGGCGCGGTGCCGCCTCGGCCGGCTAGGAAAGGCGCCGTCGCCGTCCCGGTGCGCGGGGCGGGCGACCGGCCTGCCGGTCGCCCGCCCGTCGCGTCCGTCAGAGGGCCTTCGTGACCTCGACCAGTTGGTCCAGCGCCGCGCCCCAGCCCTCGACGAAGCCCATCTCCTCGTGCGACTTCTTCGCCGCGGCGTCGGCGTGGATCGCCGTGGCGGTGTACTTCGTGCCGTTGCCGGCCCGCTCGAGGCTGAGGACCGCGGTGAACGGGAAGTCGTCCCCGGCGGGCTGGGGGCGGAAGTCGGGGCCCAGCGCGGAGGTGAAGACCAGCGTCCGGTTCTCCTCGGCCACCAGGATGCAGCCGGTGTTCGGGTACTCCTCGCCCTCCGGCGAGCGCATGACGGTGTGGAACCTGCCGCCGGGGCGCAGGTCGATCTCGCAGGACGAGGTCGACCAGGGCTTCGGGGCGAACCACTTCACGAGCAGCTCGGGCGTGGTCCAGGCCTTCCAGACCAGCTCGGGCGGGACGTCGACGGTGCGCTCCAGGACGAGGTCGAGCTTCGGGTCCGGGGTGTACGCGGTCATTTCTGCTGCTCCTTCAGGTCGTAGAGAAGTGCGTCCAGTTGATCGAGGCGCCGGGTCCACAGTGCGCGCCGCTCGGCGAGCCAGGTGTCCACGCGGTCGAGCGGCTCGGGCGCGAGCCGGTAGGTGCGCACCCGTCCCTGCTTCTCCGACGTCACCAGGCCGGCGCGCTCGAGGACGCGCAGGTGCTGGGTGAACGACGGCAGCGCCATGTCGAACGGGCCGGCCAGCTCGCTGGTCGTCGCCGGCCCCTGGCTGAGGCGTTCGACGACCCGGCGACGGGTGGGGTCCGACAGCGCATGGAAGACGTCGTCCAGCTCCGCGCCGACCTCCCCGGCTCCGTCGCCAGATCGCTTAGGCATGTACCTAAGTATGCGGGCGGACAAAGGTTAGGTCAAGCCCTAAGTGAAGACGTGTGGATCGGCGGGTCCGGACAGCTCGGAGGTGAGCTGTCCGGACCCGCCGACAGAGGTGGGTGCGCAGGTGCGGGTCGGCGGGCTAACGCAGCGACCGGAACGCGGCGCGGAGCTCTTCCGACAGCAGTTGCGGCTGCTCCCAGGCGGCGAAGTGCCCACCCCTGTCGAGCCGGTTGTAGTGGATCAGATTGGGATACGCCCGCTCCGCCCAGCTCCTCGGCGTCTGGTACAGCTCGTCGGGGAAGACGCTCACGGCGGCGGGTACGGAGACCCCCTTGGCGGCGAAGAAGGAGAGCTTGTTCTCCCAGTAGAGGCGCGCCGCGGAGACGCCCGTGTTGGTCAGCCAGAAGAGCGTCACGTTGTCGAGGACGTCGTCCCGGGTGATGCCCACGGGTTCGCCGGCGAAGGTCCGGCAGATCAGCCCCAGGCTGGCGGCGTCGTGGTCGATCATGTAGCTCGCCAGGGCGACGGGCGAGTCCGCGAATCCGGTCAGCGTCTCCGGGCGCGTCGCCATCATCAGGGCGTAGGCGGAGTGCTTCCAGAAGAAGTCGAGCTGCTCGCACGCCCGCCGTTCCTCGTCCGAGAGGCCGGACGGCAGCGAGGCCAGCGCGTTGTTCGCCCCGGTGATGTCGGACTGGAGCAACGCGTCGATGTCGGGCGGAACCGCGCCGGGCATGTTGGTGTGGATGCCGGCCAGTTCCGCGGGCGCCTGCAACCCCAGCATGTCCGTGATGAGCGCGCCCCAGTCGCCGCCCTGCGCCACGAACCGGTCGTAGCCGAGGCGCTTCATCAGCTCGGTCCAGGCCCGCGCGACGTGCTCGGGGCCCCAGCCGGGCGCGTCGGGCTTGCCCGAGAAGCCGTAGCCGGGCATCGACGGGATCACCAGGTGGAAGGCGTCCGAGGCGTCCGCGCCGTGCGCCGTCGGGTCGGTGAGTGGGCCGATGATCTTCAGTTGCTCGATGATCGAGCCGGGCCAGCCGTGCGTGACGACGAGCGGCAGGGCGTCCTCGTGTTTCGACCGGACGTGGATGAAGTGGATGTCGAGCCCGTCGATCTCGGTGATGAAGTTCGGTAGGGCGTTCAGCCTCGCCTCGACCCTGCGCCAGTCGTACTCCTTCTCCCAGTAGCGCGCGAGCGCCTGGCTCGTCTCGAGCGGCACGCCCTGCGACTGGTCCTCGACGGTCTGCTTCTCGGGCCAGCGGGTGGCCGCGACGCGTGCCCGCAGCGCCTGGAGATCCGCCTCCGGAACCTCGACCCGGAACGGCCGGATGTCGGTGGTCGGGCGGGTCATCGTCTGGGTCCTGACGGCCACGTGGGCCTCCTTCTCGGTCGGGTCATCGGACGCCCGGCCCCCGCGCGGGGCCGGAGGCTAGGCGGCGTGCTGCCCTCGGCGGGGGAGCTTCCAGTCCGGCCGGACGAAGTGGCAGGTGTAGCCGCCGGGGTTCCGCTCCAGGTAGTCCTGGTGTTCCGGCTCGGCCTCCCAGAAGGGGCCGGCGGGACTGACCTCGGTGACCACCTTGCCCGGCCACAGGCCGGAGGCGTCGACGTCGGCGATCGTGTCCTCCGCGACCCGCCGCTGCTGATCGTCGGTGTAGAAGATGGCCGACCGGTAGCTGAGCCCCACGTCGTTGCCCTGACGGTTCTTCGTGGTCGGGTCGTGGACCTGGAAGAAGAACTCGAGCAGGTCCCGGTAGGACAGTTGGTCGGGGTCGAAGACGATCTCGATCGCCTCGGCGTGCGAACCATGGTTGCGGTAGGTCGCGTTCGGCACGTCCCCGCCGGTGTATCCGACCCTGGTGGCGAGCACGCCGGGGCGTTTCCGGATCAGGTCCTGCATCCCCCAGAAGCAGCCGCCGGCCAGGATCGCCTTCTCAGTCTTCTCGGTCATCGCTCCGCCTATCCGTCCGGGTGCTCGATCGTCAGGAATCGCCCTATGGGCCGAAGGTGAAGACGTACGCGCGGAAGCCGGGTACGTCGGTGACGAGCCTCAGCAGGTGGTCGACCCGGGACGCGTCGGCGACGAGCCGGATCATGCGCGGGCGGTCGACCCGCGCCACGGCGTCCGGGCCGACGTCGGCGCCGCGCTCGTCGCCGATCGGGTTCCCGTCGAGCAGCACCTGGATCGCGGCCCGCCCGGCCGGTCCGGGGTCGACGACGAGGTTCACCTCGCCGGCGCTGAAGGGCAGGGAGAGTTCCCCGGTGCCGCCGGCCAGTTCGACGTACTCGCCGCCGCTGCGCCAGTCGCCGGTCACCGTGAACGTGCCCGGCACCCCCCGGTCTGCGCCGAGGTACGTCTCGGGCGTGATGCCGACGTAGGAGGGCTCGCCGGTGGTGGCGAAGGTCGTGGCCTCGGGGCTGACCGGCGGCAGCCGAGTACGGGGCGCCCTGACCTCCAGGAGCCGCCGGATCTCCGACTCCACCCGTTCGTAGGCGCCCTCGCCGACCCACCGGTCGACGAGCCGGCCGTCCGCGTCGAAGAGGTACTTCGCCGGCCAGGCGTCGTTACGCAGGGCGCGCCAGAACGTGTAGCCGTTGTCGACCGCCACGGGATAGGTGAGCCCGTGGTCCCGGACCGCCCGGTCGATGTTCTCGGGGCACCGGCCGAACTCGAACTCGGGCGCGTGCACCCCGATGACGGTCAGCCCCAGCTCCGCGTAGTCGCGGTGCCACGCCTTGACGTAGGGAGCGGTGCGGATCCAGTTGACGCAGGTGTACTCCCAGATGTCGACCAGGACCACCCGGCCGTGCAGATCGTCCGGGGTGAGCGGCGGGGAGTTCACCCACCGCTCGACGGCGACGGGAGGAAGCCGCACGGTCATGCCCGCCGCCCCGCCGACACGTCGACGGACGCGGCGCCGACGACGGTCTTGTCACCGTCGTTCTGGACGTAACCGACCACCGAGGCGCGTCGCGGGTCGAGAGCCGGCGGCACCTCCAGTTCGATCCGCCCGCGCTCGACGTTCAACGGCGTCGACGTGAAGGCGCGCACGACGTTGTCCTGCCGCAGGCGCCGCCCGGCGTTCTCCCCACGGGGGACGTCGTTCTCCAGGCCGCGTTCCACGACCGCCACGTTCAACACCGCCCGCTCCGGCAGTCGTCCGGCCTGATACTCCACCACCACCCGCCGCGCGTCGCCCGTGCCTTCGGCGCCGTCCCGCAGCGACAGCGCGAGGGGCGTGGCGGCCGCCTCCGAGAGGGCGGACGTGATCGCCGAGGAAGCCAACCGGCGGTCGGACCCGACGAACTCGACGGCGCCGTTGACGATCATCTGCGGCGTGTACAACCCCCCGGAGCCGAACGCGCGCGCGTACGCCTCCTGCCGCAGGGTGTGCGCCTCGGCGCCGAACGGGTCTGCCCAGCCCAGGTGGTCCCAGTAGTCGACGTGGAAACCGAGCGCGTAGACGGGCTCCCCCCGCTCCCGGGCGTCGCGGTCGATCTCGGACAGCACGTCCTCGGCGGGAGGGCAGCTGTTGCAGCCCTGGGAGGTGAACATCTCCACGAGGGCGAAGCCGCCGCCGGCCGGCGGTGGGGCGTTTCCGGCCCCGGTGCCCGGCATGTCGGTCATGGCGCATCCTCCCCGGTCGGTCCCGCTGGCGGCCCTGACGTTCCCGTTCCGGCGGCGACCATGCCGGGCTACGCGGGCTCGGTGCGCCCCGCCTGCGTCCGGCGCGCGGGGCCGGCCGGAGCCGCCGGGCGGGCCGCAACTGGCTGGCGTGGGTGGCGGTGCCGGCCAGCCGCATGCGCTCGTCGGCCGGGGGTGTCGTCCGGGTGTGCTCGCGTCGCGCTCAGGCGGGCCAAAGCTGAACAAGCCAGCGCTCAAGACCGGACGGGTACGGAGGACCGGAACCCCCGCGGGCACGCGCCGCCTCTCGGCCTGCCGCGGCCGCACGCACCCGGTACCGGCCGGGAGCCGGCAGCAACACGGGGTGGTCGCCCACCCAGGCGGTGGGCGAGGCCAGCCGCAGTTCGGTGCCCGACGTCTCAAGCTGCGCCTCGTCGACCTCGTCCCACTCACCGGCGGTGACGGGAGGCCGTAGCGGCCACAGTTCCACACGCACCTCGGCGTAGTGGTCGGGTCCACCACTGCGGAACACCGCGCCACCGCGTCCCGCCGACAGCAGCCGGCCGGCCCTGGGCACTCCGAGGGCGAAGGCGACCTCCGCTGTGTGCTGCGGTTGCAGCGCGAACAGCGCGTACTCGGCGAACACCTGCTCGTCGACCACGCTTGCCAACCCGGCCGGACTCCAGGAACCGCGGTGGGGCATGCCCCAGTATCCGACGCACCACCGCTCTCAGCCAGGCGGGGTGGAGGTCGAGGTGTCCGCGTGATCTCCGGGTGGCGGCGCAGCGGGTGCGTAGCCGCCGGGTTCCTCGGCGGGGGCGAAGCCGCCGACGAGGCGGGCGTCCGCCGCGGCCTGGCCGTCGGCGTCGCGCGCCTCCTCACACACCGTGGCCGCGTCCGCCCAGTGCCGCCGGGCCTCGGCGGTGTCGCCCAAGGCCGCCGCCGCGTCGCCCAGGTGCAGCAGCGTGCGCCCCAGCCCCGCCGTCGGCCGTCCGTCGCGCAGCCGTCGGCTCTCCGCCAGCATCTCGTACGCCTGCCGCGCCTGGCCCGGCGCGGAGGCCAGCAGCGCCGCCCCGGCGTTGAGCAGCGCGGCGGCCCGGTTCGTCGGGTCGGCCACGGACTCGTACTCGCGCAGCGCCGCCCGCCACGACTGCGCCGCGTCGAGGTGCTCGCCGAGCCCGGCGTGGACCAGCACCAGGTTGGTCAGCGCCGCCGCGTAGCCGCGGGCGTCGCCGAGCGCGCGGAAGGCGTTCGCCGCCCGGACCAGGTGGTGGTGCGCGGTCTCCAGCTCGCCCCGCGCCAGCCGGGCGGCGCCCATCCCGAGGTCGGTCAGCGCGTGCCCGGCCCGGTCCGCGCCCGAGCGGTGCCGTCGGGACAGCTCCAGGTGCTCCACCGCGTCGTCGAGCTGCCCCAGGTCCAGCAGCACCAGGCCGAGGTTCATCCGGGCCTGGGCGGTGCCGCGTCGGCCCCGCTCCGCCACCGCGAGGCTGAGCGCCGTCGCCGCTCCCTGCGCGTCACCCCGGCGGCGGCGCAGCACCCCCAGCTCGTTGTGCGCCCAGCCGGCGATCTCCGGCCGGTCGTCGGCCGTGGGCGTGGCGAGCACGGTGCGGCACACCTCCTCCCACTCGCCGAGCCGCTCCGCGTGGGCGAGCCACCCGCACAGCGCGACCGCCAGCCGGAACCACCAGCGGCGCACCCGCCGCGGCAGGGTCTCCGCGGCGCCCGCCGGCACCTTCACCACGGCCAGCAGCAACTCCTGGTGCAGGTCGAACCAGCCGTACGGGTCGTCGTCCAGCGCCAGGGCCGGCTCCCGGTCGGGCGGCGAGCCGGCCACCACGAGGCTCGCTGCGTGCCGCTCGGCCCGGCGGGCCAGGTGCCGGGTGAGCCGGGCCTGCGCGGCCACCCGCCGCCGCGCCGGCTCCGCGTCGCGCAGGTGCATCCGGGCGTACGGGGCCAGCAGCGGGCGCACCTCGTAGCGGTCGCCGGGCGCGCCGGTGACGAACCCGCCGGCGGCCAGCTCGTGCAGCAGCACGGCCACCCGGTCCGGGCGGCGGCCGGCGAGCGCCGCGATCGTCGGCCGGTCCAGCGGCACCGGGCTGAGCGACATCAGCCGCCACAGCCGCCGCGCCTCGCCGCCCAGCGCGTGGTACGCGGTGTCCCGCCCGGTCACCAGCAGGGTGGCCGGGGAGGCGGCGACGTGCTGGTGCGGGGGCGTGTCCACCGTGCGGCGCAACGCGTCGAGCACGTCGGCGTGCCGCCAGCCGTGCTGGGCCGTACGCCGCCCCAGCTCGGCCACGGTGCGGGGCTGCCGGCCGCAGAGCTCGACGAGGGCGCGTACCGCCGGGTCGGTGCGGGGGTCCGGGCGGTGCGGCCGGGCGACGGGCGCGGCGGCGCCCGCGGCGGCGAAGAGCTCGACCGCGTCGTCGGCGTCCGGCTCGGCGAGGCCGTGTGCCACCACCCCCTCCAGGGCGTCCAGCGCGGGGGTGCCGACCAGCAGCAGGCGGCAGGCCCGGGCGGTCGGCGGCAGCAGTGGCCGGACCTGGGCGGGGTCGTCCACGTTGTCCAGCACGACCAGGATCTCCCGGCCGTCGAGCTGGCCGCTCAGCTCGTCGGCCGCGTCGGCGAGGGCGTCGGCGCGGCCCGACGCCGGCGGCCGGGTGCCGAGGATCCGGGCCAGCGCGGTGAGCACCTGCCGGGCGCTGTGCGGCCGGCCGCCCCGGCGCAGGTCCAGGTAGAACTGGCCGTCGGGGAAGTCCTCCCGGCACAGGTTGGCGGCCTGGATCGCGCAGGCGGAGGTGCCGACGGCCCGCCGGCCGACCACCGCGACCGCGTGCTCCTTCTGCAGCAGGTCGATGATCGCGTCGACGTGTCCGGCCCGCCCGGTGAACCCGGCGGGCCAGGGCAGGGTGGGCGCGCCGACGGCGGGCGCGGCCTCGGCGTCGTCCGGGGTGGCCGCCTGCTGCCGCTGGCGGCGCCACTCCACGACGACGGCGGCGACGAGGCCGAGCACGATCACCCCGGCGCTCGCCGAGCCGAGCTGGGCGACGGACAGCTCGGAGAGGAGATTGCCGGTGACGTTGCCGAGCACGGCGCTGACCGTCCCGCCGACCACGCCGCCGACCGCGAGCAGCAGGCTGAGCCGTCGCGGCCGACGGGAGCGGCGGGCCGGCTCCTGCCCGCTCACCGGACGCCCCCGGCGACCAGGCCGGCGACGAGGTGGCGGCGGGCCAGCACCACCAGCAGGACCGGCAGGATCGAGGCGATCACCGAGCCGGCGGCGAGGGCCCCGCTGTTGGCCACGAAGCCCCGGGTCTGGCCGGCGAGGAACAGCCCGAGCGGCACCGCCCCCGGGCCGCTGAACAGCAGGCCCACCACCAGGTCGTTCCACACCTGCACGAACTCCAGCACCGCGACGGCGACGACGGCCGGGCGGTTGTGCCGCGCGAGCAGCCGCAGCGTGCTCCACCAGTGGCGCCCGCCCACCCGGACCGCCCGTACCTGCTCGGCGGGCAGGTCGGCGAAGGCGTTGCGCAGCACCAGCACGGCGAACGGCACCCCCAGCGCGACGTGCACCAGCGCCAGGCCGCGCGCCGTGCCCGAGGACAGCGCCACCCCGAGCACCTCGTTGACGGGCCCGGCGATCACCTGCACGGGCACGATGCTGGCGGCCATCAGCAGCAGGCCGGTGCCCTGGGCGGCGGGCCCCGTCAACCAGGCGAGGGGGTACGCGGCGAGCAGCGCGACGGCCAGCACCGCGGCGGTCACCACGGTCGCCAGCACCAGCGTGAAGCCCAGCGTGCGCCACAGCTCGACGCCGGTGAGCAGTTCCCGGTAGGAGGCGAGGCTCGGCGGGCTCGCCCACCAGCCCCGGGCCGCCGCGTCCACCGTGCCGTGCAGCGAGGTGGCGAGCAGCACCCCCAGCGGCACCAGCCAGGCGATCGCCGCGCCCGCGGCCAGCAGCCGGGTCGACCGGCGCGGCCTCGGCACCGCCGGATCGGGCCGGACGGGCGTGGAGTCCCGCGGCGGCGGCCACCCCTGCCGCACGAACAGCGCCGCGACCAGCATGCCGGCGGCCACCGCCACCAGCCAGACCACCCCGAGCGCGGCGCCCTCGCCGGTGGTGGCGCCGTTCGAGGTCTGCCAGACCCGCAGCGCCAGCACCGACGCCTCGTCGCGCACCGAGCCGGGCGCCAGCACCAGGATCAGGTCGAACGTCCGGGCGGTGCCGAGCGCCACCAGGGTGAAGACCACCGCGACCGTACGCAGCAGCAGCGGCCGCCACTGTGCGTCCCAGAGCACGTCGCGGCGGTTGCCGCCGTAGGCGCGCACCGCGTCGGCGAGGCTCGGCGGGACGGCGTCGAGGGCGGCCCGGAACACCAGCACGGCCAGCCCGACCCAGGCCCACACGAACGCCGACATCAGCGCCACCGTGACCAGGCCGGGACCGAGCAGGTGCGGCGCGTCCGCCGCCGACCGGCCGGTCAGCCTCGCGGCGACCAGGGTGGCCAGGCCGCGCTGCGGGTCCGGGTCGTACATCAGCCGGAAGGTGACGCCGGTGACCACCAGCGGCAGCGCCGTCGGCACCACCAGGATCAGCCGGACCAGCCCGCCCTCCTGCGAGCGGCGCGAGGCGGCGGCGAGCAGGTAGCCCAGCACGGTCACCACCGCGGGCACGACCAGCGCCCAGAGCACCGTGCGCCCCACGACCGCGCCGGTGCCGGGCGCGGCCAGCGCGGCGCGGTAGTGCTCCGCGCCGACCCACCGGCCGTCGGTGGTGACGCTGGCGTGCAGCGTACGCAGCACCGGCCACGCCACCAGCCCGCCGAGCAGCAGCAGGGCGGGCAGCAGCAGCGCCGAGGTGGCCCCCGCCGCCGGGTAGGCCCGCCCGCGGCGCGGCGGCCCGACGTCGTCGAGGACCGCCAGCTCGCCCAGCACGCGGCTCACCGGCCGCTCCCCGCCGAGCGGGCCGCCGTCGCGAGCTGACCGGTGGCCCGCCGGGCCGCCTCGCCGGCCGCGACCCCGTCGGTGACGTCGGCGAAGAAGTCCTGCATGATCCGCCAGATGCCCACCCCGTCGGAGCCGGTGAACGGGCCGGGGAGCCGGTCGGACAGGTCGAAGCGCACCGCCTCGGCCGTGCGCAGCTCGGCGGCGAGACGGCGGCGGACCGGGTCGTGGTAGTCCGCCAGCGGCACGGACACGTTGGGGGAGAGGTAGCCGCCGGCGCGCAGCCACGGCTGGAACGCGGAGCCGTCGCTGAGCCAGCGCACCAGCTCCGCGCCGCGGGCCGAGCCGGCGAAGGCCACGGCCGCGTCGCCGCCGACGACCAGCGGACCGCCGGCCACCCGGGCGCCCGGGAACCGGAACGTCTCCGGCCGCTCCGGGCCCCGGCGGAACCGCCGGCCGACGTCGTCGACGAAGTCGGCCTCGAAGAGCATCGTGGCCCGCCGGTGGTGGACCAGCTGGATCACCGACTCCTCGTACTGGGTGAGCAGGGCACGGCGGCCGCCGCCGGGGAACGCGCCGTCGACGCTCCACAGCTCGGCGAGCCGGTCCAGCGCGGCGTGCACCGGCCGGGCCCGCCAGTCGGCCTCGCCGTGGGCCAGCGCCTCGTAGAAGCCGGGCGGGGCCACGTCGGCGAGCACGTTCTCGAACCAGTCGGTGAGCACCCAGCCGTCGGCCGCGCCGACGGCCAACGGGGCCGGGCCGTCGCCCGTCCGGGCCCGCGCGCCGAGCCGCCGGGTGAGCCTGACCAGCTGGTCCCACGTCCGCGGCGGCTCGGGCAGCATCGACGGGAAGTACCAGAACAGCGACTTGTGGGCCGCCTTCACCCAGACGCCGTAGCGCCGCCCGTCGGCGGAGAGCAGGTCGGTCATGTTGGGCGGCAGGGCGTAGCTGGCGGCCGGGGTGAGCTCGCGCAGCCAGCCGCGCCGGGCGTACTCCACCACCAGGCCCGAGCGGGGCAGGATCGCCACGTCGGGGCTGGTGCCGGCGAGCTGGCGGGCGCGCAGGAACGCGTCGATGTCGTTGCCGGCGCTGATCACCTGCACGCCGCCGCCGTAGCCGGCCACCACCTCGCGGAACCGGGCCAGCTCCCCGCCGCTCCACACCACCGCGACCTGGACCGACGGCTCCGCCCGGGAACAGCCGGCGAGGGCGGTCGCGCCCGCCGTCGCGGCGGCCCGCAGCAGGGCGCGGCGGCGCAGCCGCACTGCCGGGGTCAACCGAGCACCTCGGCGGCGACCGGCACGTCGGCCAGCGCGCCCGGATCGGCCGTACACACCAGCACGGCCGCGCCCGGAGTGTCCGGCGGGGACAGCCGCCCGACCAGGTCGGTGAGCCGCCCGCCGCCGGCCGGCCCGCTGGGCAGGTCGATCACCAGCACCTCGGGCAGGCAGGCGACCGCCCGCGCCAGCGCCACCCGGAACCGCTGCGCCTCCGACAGCAGGTGCGGCCGCAACGCCAGGGTCGGCGCGAGCTCCAGCCGGTCGACCACCGTCGCCGTCCAGTCGTCGGCGACCTCCCGCACCCGCTCCCGCCGGCGCTGGCCGTAGGCGATGTTGCGGCGCACGGTCAGGTGGGGCAGCAGCGCGCCCCCGGCCGGGACGTAGGCGATCCGGCGGCGCGGCGGCGGCAGGGCGGTGACGTCCCGGCCGCCGACCAGCACCTGACCGGCGATCGGCGCGGCCAGCCCGGCCACCACGCGGGCGACGGCGGTGCCGACGGGAGGGTCGGCCACCAGCGCGGCCGACGCGCCGGCGGCGACGTCGAGGGTCACCGGCGCGGTGTCGGGCACGGCGACGAGTTCGCACAGTCGTAACGTGGCCATCACCTCCGGTGACGCGGGCAGTCGCCCCCAGGGTGGCACAACGGGACGACACGTGGGGTCCCCGGCAGCCTCCCCTGTGGAGTCCCGGCCGGCGCTCGGCTGGCCGGGCCCCCGGCGGTCAGCCGGCGGCGACGCCGAGCCGGTGGGGCATCTGCCACCCCTCGGCGAGCCGGGACGGGTGCACGTTGTGCCCGCCGCCGAAGAACTCGCAGAACTTCATGATCAGCGGGTCCCAGCGCAGCGGGTCCACGTAGCTGGTCCCGGGGATGACCAGCTCCTCCTCGACGTACGTGCGCAGCACCTCGACCTGGAAGGCGGTGGCCTGCACGTCGGCCCCGGCGAGCGGGTGGGCCGCGATCACCCGGCACTCGAGCTGGACCGGGCACTCCGCCACCCGGGGCGCCCGGACCAGCTCCGAGGGCTGCGCGGTCAGCCCGGCCAGGGCGAACTTGTCCGGCTCATACCGGTAACCCTGCCGCACCTTGTGCTCCGGGACGTCCGGCCGGCCGGTGGTGAGCGCGATCCGGTCGACCGCGTCGACCATCGCCGAGGAGGGCAGGTTGAGTACGCACTCGCGTTCGCGCAGCAGGTTGGCGGTGGTCCGGCCGCTGTTGCCGAGCCCGAGCACGGCCTGCTGCCCCAGCCACCACGCCGACGACATCGGCGCGAGGTTCGCCGTGCCGTCGGGATTGCGCGAGCTGACCAGCACCACCGGCGTCCCGAAGTAGAGCACCTTCAGACCGGGAACTACGTGCACCTTCTCCGCCTCTCACCGTCGAGTGGGCCGCGGTGGCGGCCCCGACCCCGACTCTGCGGCACCGCCGGAGCCGATGCTGGCGGCGATCGGACGTCGCGTTCGGCATCCCGGCGCGGGCGCCGCGGCGGGTCAGGCCGGTGGGGGAGCGGTGCTGTGGTAGATCGCCGCCAGCCAGACGTCGAGCAGCACGTCGACCACGTCCCGCTCGGCCACGGCCGGCCCGTCGCCGGCGAACGTGGCGTACCAGACGCGCTCGTTCATCGAGTTCAGCGCGATCGCCAGGTCGCGGGCGGGCACGCCGTCGGGCGCCGCGCCGCGGCGACGCTCGGCCTCGATCGCGGTCTCGATCGCGTGCACCCAGCGCTCCAGCACGCTCGCCCAGAGCCGGCGCACCTCGGCGTTGGTGCCGCGCACCTGGGCGCAGGCCAGCACCACCGCCCGGTGCGCGCCGAACGTCTCGTGGAACCGGTCGATCAGCTCCCGCCAGCGCGCCCGCGGGTCCTCGGCCAGCCGCTCCAGCACGTCCCCGGCCGCGGCGTCGGCCTCCTCGGTGACCCGGTCCAGCAGCGTCAGCAGCACCGCGTCCTTCGACGGGAAGTAGAAGTAGAAGGTGGGTCGGGAGATGCCGGCGCCGCGCGCCAGGTCGTCGACGGAGATGTCGGCGACGGGCCGCTGGCGCAGCAGCCGCTCGGCGGTGGCCAGGATCGCCACCTCGCGTTCGTCCCCGGCGGAGCGCGCCGCGCGCCGTCCGCGCGCGGTGGCGTTCCCGGCGGCCGGACGGGCGGGCGTCATGGCCGCTGACTCTACACCGGATCAACACCCTGTCGACGGCACTCGACAGGGTGTTGACTGGCGTCGACGGCCGTGGATAGTGTCCGGTGTCACACCGCCGACGGGAGACGAGATGGCCACCGACCACGTCGACGTGCTCATCGTCGGTGCCGGCCTGTCCGGCATCGGCGCGGCCTGCCACCTGCGCCGCGACTGTCCGGAGAAGACGTACGCGGTGCTGGAGGCCCGCGACGCGATCGGCGGCACCTGGGACCTGTTCCGCTACCCCGGCGTCCGGTCCGACTCCGACATGTTCACCCTCGGCTACTCCTTCGCGCCGTGGACTGACCCGAAGGCCATCGCCGACGGCGACGCCATCCGCGACTACGTCCGCCGGACCGCGCGGGAGTACGGCGTCACCGACCACATCCGCTTCCGGCACCGCGTCGTACGCGCCGAGTGGGACAGCGAACGGGCCCGCTGGACGGTGCACGCCCACCGCGACGACACCGCCGAGACGGTCGAGCTGACCTGCTCGTTCCTCTTCGCCTGCTCGGGCTACTACCGCTACGACGCCGGCTACGCCCCGCAGTTCGCCGGCGCACAGCGGTACGCGGGGCGGATCGTGCACCCGCAGCACTGGCCCGAGGACCTCGACCACACCGGCAAGCGCGTGGTGGTGATCGGCAGCGGCGCCACCGCCGTGACCCTGGTGCCGGCGATGGCCGAGCGCGCCGCCCACGTGACGATGCTCCAGCGCTCACCCACGTACGTCATGGCGCTGCCGTCGCGCGACGTGCTCGCCGACGCGCTGCGGCGCTGGCTGCCCGCGAAGGCCGCGTATCCGGTGGTGCGCTGGAAGAACGTCCTGCTCGCCACCGCCAACTTCCAGCTCAGCCGGCGGGCCCCCGCCCTGGTGAAGCGGCTGCTGCTGCGCGCCGCCCGGAGCCGGCTGCCGGCCGGCTACGACGTCGACCGGCACTTCTCGCCCCGCTACGACCCCTGGGACCAGCGGCTGTGCGTGGTGCCCGACGGCGACCTGTTCGCCGCGCTGCGGACCGGCCGCGCGTCGGTGGTCACCGACACCGTCGACACCTTCACCGAACGCGGGATCCGGCTCTCCTCCGGCGCGGAGCTGACGGCGGACGTCGTGGTCACCGCCACCGGGCTCAACCTGCTCGCCCTCGGCGGCATGACCCTGGCCGTCGACGGCGCCGAGGTGGACCTGGCCGGCACGGTCGCCTACAAGGGCATGATGCTCACCGGGGTGCCGAACCTCGCGATGACCATCGGCTACACCAACGCCTCGTGGACGCTCAAGGCCGACCTGGTCGCGGGCTACGTCTGCCGGCTGCTGCGCCACCTCGACCGCACCGGCCAGCAGGTCGTCACCCCGCTCCCGCCCCCCGACGGCGAGCTGTCGCCGATCATCGACCTGACGGCCGGGTACGTGCTGCGCAGTGTCGACACGCTGCCCAAGCAGGGCGCGCGGGCGCCCTGGCGGCTGCACCAGAACTATCCCCGGGACGTGCTGCTGATGCGGCACGGCCGACTGACCGACTCCGGCGTGCGGTTCTCCCACGCCGGCACACCGCAGAGGAGGACCGTCCGTGCGTAGGTTCGTCTTCACGGGCGGCACAGCCGTCGTCACGGGCGCCGCCAGCGGGATCGGGGAGGCCCTCGCCCACGCGCTGGCCCGCCGGGGCAGCGACCTGGTGCTGCTCGACCGCGACGCGGGGCGGCTCGACGCCGTCGTCGCGGCCGTCCGCGCCGCGCACCCCGACCGGCAGCTCACCACCTACCTGGTCGACCTGTCCGACGCCGCCGCGACCGCGCGGGTGGCCGAGGAGGTCCGGCAGCGGCACCCGGCGGTCCGGCTGCTGGTCAACAACGCCGGGGTGGCGCTGGGCGGCCGATTCGACCAGGTGACCCTCGACGAGTTCAGCTGGGTCGTCGACGTCAACTTCCGGGCCGTGGTGCAGCTGACCCACGCGCTGCTGCCCACCCTGCGGGCGGAACCCGGCGCGCACCTGGTCAACGTCTCCAGCCTCTTCGGGATCATCGCCCCGGCCGGGCAGACCGCCTACGCGGCCAGCAAGTTCGCCGTCCGTGGCTTCACCGAGGCGCTGCGCCAGGAGCTGGCCGACGACGGGATCGGCGTGACGTCGGTGCACCCCGGCGGCATCCGCACCCGGATCGCCCGGAACGCCCGGATGGGCAGCGGCGTCTCGCCGGAGGAGTACGAGACCGGCCGCCGGCAGTTCGAGAAGCTGCTCACGATCGATCCCGCCAGGGCCGCCGAGGTGATCCTGCGCGGGGTGCGACACCGCCGGGGCCGGGTGTTGATCGGCTGGTCGGCGAAGTTGCCCGACCTGCTGGCCCGGGTGGCGCCGGCGGCGTACCCCCGGATCCTGGCGTTCGGGCTCAACCGGGTGGCCGGCGGCCCCGCCCGCCGCGCCACGGCCGCGCCGCCCGCACCGGCGCAACGGCGACCCGAGGCGGCCCCCGCCACCGACCCGGCCGGGGAGCCGGCATGACCGCCCCGGCCGCCCGCCGACCCCGGCACCTCACCGTCGACGGCCGACGGGTCTGCCACCGCGTCGACGGCGAGGGGCCGCCGGTGGTGCTGCTGCACGGCATCGGCCGCACCCTGCGCGACTTCACCGAGCTGCACGAACGGCTCGCCGACCGGTTCCGCGTGCACAGCGTCGACCTGCCCGGCCACGGCGGGTCGCTGCCGATGACCCGGCCCTGCACCCTGCCGGCGCTGGCGGAGTTCGTCGGCCGCTACCTCGACGCCGTCGGCGTCGACCGGCCGGCGCACCTGGTCGGCAACTCCCTCGGCGGCGCGATCGCCATGCGGCTCGCGGCGTCCGAGCCGGGCCGGGTGGCCACCCTGACGCTGGTCAACAGCGCCGGCTTCGGCCGGGAGGTGACCATCGCGCTGCGGCTGCTCGCGCTGCGCCCGCTGGGCCGGCTGCTGCTGCGGCCCAGACGGTGGGCCGCCCGCCGGGTCGAGCTGTCCCTCTTCCACGACCCGGCCTTCGCCACGGCCGACCGTGTCGCGTACGCCCTGGAGGTGGCCCGCCTGCCGTACGCGGCCCGGGTGATGCTGGAGACCGCCCACCACCTCGGCACCTTCCGGGGCATCAGCCCGCACTGGCGGGAGGAGCTGCTGGCCGAGGTGGAGCGGCTGGACATCCCCACGTTCGTCGTGTGGGGCGACAAGGACCTGATCCTGCCGGCGACGCACCTCGAGGCGGCCCGGGCACGGCTGCCCAAGGCCCGCACCCACCTGTTCCGCGACTGCGGGCACATGCCGCAGATCGAGTGTGTCGAGGAGTTCCACCGCCTGCTCGTCGACTTCTGGTCCACGGTGGGACCGGACGCCGCCGCGTCGCCCGGCGACGGCGCCCCGCCCGGCGAAGCCGCTCCACCCGTCGGGGGTCGGCCGGCGGTGGTGGAGGCCGGCTGACGGTCCGGCCGGCGGTGGTGGACGGCGGCTGACGAATCGGCCGCACCCGGGCGGCCCGGCCGACCCGCCCCGGTGCGGCCGGCGGGGGCGTCAGGGCGGCCCGGGCGTCCGCCCGCGCCCGCCCGTGCGGGTCGCTCGCCGCCGGGCGACCACCGTCACCGCCACCAGCGCGAACAGCAGCGCCGCCACCACGTACACCGGCGCCGGTCCGAGCGGGGCGAGCAGCACCAGCGCCGCGGTTACCGGGAACGCCGCCGACACCGGGCCCTCCCGCTGCGGGCGCACGAGCAGCACCCAGACGGCGAGCAGGCAGACGGCCACCGGGACCGCCGTGGCGTAGCCCGCCACGACACCGCCGACGTGCCCGAGGTGGCGCTCCCGGTCGACCGCCACCCACAGCCCCGACCCGACCGCGGCGATCGCCGCGAAGATCAGGTAGTGGCCGTACCCCCACATCAGCGTCGCGCGCAGTCGGGTGGGCACCTCGACCGGCCGGTCGAAGTAGAGCCACCACAGCGCGAAGACGATCACCGCCCCCGCCGCCGCCAGCGTCCACAGCTCCCCCTGGCCGGCGTCCACCCCGGTCTGCACCGCGACCGAGGTCGCCAACACCACCTCGCCGAGGACGATCAACGTGAACAGCCCGTACCGCTCGGCGATGTGCCGCGGGTTCCACGGGGTCGTCCCGGCCCGCTCGGCCACCGCCGGGACCAGCAGGTCGGCCAGGGCCAGCAGCAGGAAGGACGGCCCGAGCCAGTCGACCGGCAGCAGCAGCCGCGCCAGCCAGCCGGCCTGCACCACGGCCACCCCGAGCGCGTACCGGCGGGCGGTCCGGCGGTGCGCGGGGTCGCCGGCCGCCGCGCGCGACCACTGCACCACGGCGGCCAGCCGGATCACCACGTACCCGTACGTCATGGTGGTGAAGTCGCCCTCGGCGAACGCCTGCGGCACCCCGGCGGCCAGGACCAGCGCCCCGGCGATCTCGACCAGGGTGGTGATCCGGTAGACGTCGTCGTCGGTGTCGTAGGCGGACGCGAACCAGGTGACGTTCATCCAGGCCCACCAGATCGCGAAGAAGACCCGCAGGTAGCTGACCGTCGCGTCGCCAACGTGCCCCTCGACGACGTCGTGGTGCAGGCCGGCTGCCGCCTGCGCCACCGCCACCACGAAGCAGAGGTCGAAGAAGAGCTCCAGCGGCGTGGCCGAGCGGTGCTCCTCGTCCGGGCGGCGGGCCACCATCGGGCGGTACCACGGCCGCAGCCCCCGGGTCGTGGTCACCGGCCTCTCCTCGCGCCCGTCCGATCCGCCCTCACCATAGGCCGGCCGGCGGCCCGCCCGGGTCGGTTCGCCCCGGCCGCCCGCCGGTCGGTCCGGGTCAGTTCGCGGCGGTGACGGCCTCCGCCGCCGGGCCGGGCGCCGCCGCCGGAGTACCGGGCCCGCCCCGCTCCAGGGTGCGCAGGGCCGCCTCCACCGGGGCCGGGAGCGGGCGTCGCCGGCGCAGCACCCACCCCAGCTCGCGGCCGGCGTCGAGCAGCCCCCGCCGACCGGCCGGCTCCCGCAGCGCCTCCGCCGCCGCGCGCAGCACCACCCCGACGGGCCGTCGCAGCGCCGCGGTGAGCAGCCGGTTGCGCGCCTCCGCCCGGTGCCGGGCCCGCCGGTCCCGCCCGGCGGGCAGCGGCAGGTGGTGGGCGAGCACCTGCTCGACGTACGCCAGGTGCCAGCCCGCGGCGGCCAGGTCCATCGCCAGCAGCGCCTCCTCGCCGTACGTGCCCAGCCGCTCGGCGAAGCCGCCGACCTGCCGGAACGCCTCGCGGCGCAGCACCACCGCGCAGGCCAGGAAGCCCAGCACGGCCGGCCCGGGCGCGCCCGGCGGGACGCCCAGCGGGGCCCGCGCCATCGCCGCCGACACCGGATCGAGCCGCCCCTGCGGACCCACCCGCACCTGCCCGGCCAGCAGCCCCGTACGCGGGTGCGCGCGCAGCAGCCGCGCCGCCTCGTCCAGCGCGCCCGGCGCCCAGTACGAGTCGTCGTCGGCGAACGCCACGAACGGGGTGTCGGCCAGCTCGACCCCGACGTTGCGGGCCGCCCCGGCGCCGGCGTTGTGGCCGAGGCGCACCACCCGCGCCGCCGGGTACGCCCGCGCCACCGCCTCGGGCGTCCCGTCGTCGGAGCCGTTGTCCACCACGATCACCGGGCCGGTGTGCCGGCCCAGCACCTCCAGCAACTGGCCCCGCCGGTTGCGGGTCGCCACCACCACGGTCACGTCGGTCATGGCGCCCCTGCTACCCCGGATCACGCCCCGCACGCCCCACCGCGCCCGTCGTTCGCAGGTGAACGCGCGCTCCGGCGGGGAAAGCACCTCGGATGCCCGACGTGACCCTCTTCCTCGGCGGCGACGTGATGACCGGCCGGGGCGTGGACGCGATCCTGCCCGCACCGGGTCCGCCCGAGCTGCGCGAACCGGCCGTCCGGAACGCGCGTGGCTACGTCGAGCTGGCCGAGGCGGCCGGCGGTCCCGTCCCGCGCCCGGCGCCGCCGGACTGGCCGTGGGGCGAGGCGCTCGACCTGCTCGACGCGCTCCGGCCGGACGTGCGGGTGGTCAACCTGGAGACCGCGGTGACGGGCCGGGGCGAGCACGCCCCGGCCAAGGACATCCACTACCGGATGCACCCGCGGAACCTGCCCTGCCTCACCGCGGCGCGGCTCGACGTCTGCGCGCTGGCCAACAACCACAGCCTCGACTTCGGCACGGTCGGGCTCACCGACACCCTCGACGCGCTGGCCGGCGCCGGCATCGCCACCGCCGGCGCCGGCCGGGACGCGGCGTCGGCCTGGTCGCCCGCCCGGGTGCCGCTCGCGGCGGGCCGCCACCTGCTGGTCTGGTCGGTGGCCGCCCCGTCCAGCGGCGTGCCCCCGCAGTGGGCGGCCACCGCCGACGCGCCCGGAGTGGCGTACCTGCCGGAGGTCTCGGCCGCGTCGGCGGACGCGCTGGCCGGCCGGATCGCCGCCGTGGCCGGGCCGGACGACCGGGTGCTGGTCTCCGTGCACTGGGGCTCCAACTGGGGGTACGACGTGCCGAGCGGGCACGTCGACTTCGCCCACCGCCTGGTCGACGCGGGAGTGGACGTGGTGCACGGCCACTCGTCGCACCATCCGCGCCCGGTCGAGGTGTACCGCGACCGGCTGATCCTCTACGGCTGCGGCGACCTCGTCGACGACTACGAGGGCATCGGCGGGCAGGAGGCGTACCGGCCGGAGCTGCGGCTGCTGTGGCTGCCCACCCTCGACGCGGCGACCGGGGCGCTGCGGCGGCTGCGGGCGGCCCCGGTGCGGATGCGCCGGATGCGGCTGGAACGGGCCGCGCCCCCCGCGGCGCGCTGGCTCGCCGACCTGCTGGGCGGCTTCGGCGCGCCGTTCGCGGCCGGGTTCGACGTCGACCCGGACGGGCTGCTCGCCCTGCGCCCGCGCTGAGGCGGCCCGCCCGCCGCTGGCCCGGAACTGCCGGCTGTCCGGCCCGGCACGGTGCCCCCGCCCGGCCGGGGCCGCGCCCACGCCGCGCGCTCCCGCCGTGGCGCGCGCCACGGCGGGGCCGGGTCGACCGGGTCCGGCGACGACAGGAACGCATCATAGATACATGACGCATCCCTCGCCGTCCCGTCGGACCGCCGCGCCGTCTGCCGCCGAACGCGCCTACCGCTACCTCAAGCGGGCGATCCTGGAGCAGCTCCACCCCGGCGGGTCGCTGGTCAGCGAGGGGGAGATCGCCGAGGCCGCCGGCGTGTCCCGCACCCCCGTCCGCGAGGCGCTGCTGCGCCTGGAGGCCGAGGGACTGGTCCGGCTCTATCCCAAGCGGGGCGCGCTGATCCGCCCGGTCTCCGCGCGGGAGATCACCGACGTGATCGAGGCGCGGCGGCTGGTCGAGCTGCACGCCGCCGAGCGGGTCTGGCCCCGGCGGGCGGCCCTGCGGGAGGCCCTCGCCGCCCGGCTGGCCGAGATGCGCGCCGCGCACGCCGCCGGCGACCTGACCGCGCTGATGGAGGCCGACCGCGCCTTCCACGCCACCGTGGTCGACGCGGCCGGCAACGAGATCCTCGCCGAGCTGTACCAGCGACTGCGCGACCGGCAGCTGCGGATGGGGGAGGCCAGCTTCCGGCTCTCGCCCGGCTGGGCCGAGACCGCGCTGACCGAGCACGCCGACCAGCTCGCCGCCCTCGACTCCGACGACCCGCGACGGTGGCTTGCCGCCGTCGCCGCGCACATCGACAACGCCGCGGACGTGCTGCGGGCGCTGCGGTGAGCGTGCTGACCGCCCCGGCGCCCGCGCCGGCCGCGCCGCGCCGGGCCGCCGCGCTGGTCTGGGGCGTGGCGGTGAGCGCGTACGTGGCCGCGGTGTTCCACCGCAGCTCGCTCGGCGTCACCGGGGTCGACGCGGCGTACCGCTTCGAGATCAACGCCTCGGTCCTGGCCACCTTCTCCGTCGCCCAACTCGCCGTGTACGCGCTGATGCAGGTGCCCGTCGGTGTGCTCCTCGACCGGTTCGGCTCCCGGCGGCTGCTCGTCGCCGGCGGCGCGCTGATGGTCGCCGGTCAGCTCTGCTTCGCCCTCGCCACCGACGTACGCCTCGCCGTCGCCGCACGCGTCCTGGTCGGGCTCGGCGACGCGATGACCTTCATCAGCGTGCTGCGGATCGTGGCGTTCTGGTTCCCGGGGCGGCGCAACCCGCTGATGACCCAGCTCACCGGGACGCTCGGCCAGCTCGGAGCCATCCTCGGCGCCGTACCCCTGGTGGCGTTGCTGCACCGCGCGGGGTGGACACCCGCCTTCCTCGCGGCCGCGGCGGTGGGGGCGACCGTGCTGCTGACGGTCGTCGTCGCCGTCCGGGACACCCCGCACCGGGACACCGCGCCCGGCCCGGCGCCCGGCCTGGCCGCCGTCCGCCGGGAACTCCGCGCCGCCTGGGCCGAGCCCGGCACCCGGCTGGGGCTGTGGACGCACTTCGTCACCCAGTTCTCCGGCGCGGTGTTCGCCCTGCTGTGGGGATACCCCTTCCTCGTGCAGGGGCAGGGGCTCAGCCCGACGGCCGCCGCGTCGCTGCTCACCCTGATGACCGTCGCCACGTTCCTGTCCGGGCCGGTGGTCGCGCACCTCTGCGCCCGGCACCCGTTCCGCCGCTCGGTGCTGGTCTTCGCGATCACCGGCGCCACCGCCGTGGTCTGGGCCGTCGTGCTGGCCTGGCCGGGACGCTCGCCGGGCTGGCTGCTCGTCACGCTGGTGCTGGTGCTGGCGGTCAACGGCCCCGGCTCCATGATCGGGTTCGACTACGCGCGCACCGCCAACCCGGTCAACCGGATCGGCAGCGCCAGCGGCGTCGTCAACGTCGGCGGCTTCGTGGCCTCGATCGTGCTGGTGCTGGCCGTCGGCGTGGTGCTCGACCTGGCCACGCCGGCCGGTCGGGCCGCCCCGGACCTGGCGGCGTTCCGCTGGGCCTTCGCCGTGCAGTACGCCCTCTGGGCGCTCGGCGCGGTGCAGGTCCTGCGCTACCGCAACGCCGCCCGCCGCGCGGCGGCCGCGCGGCAGCGTACCCCCGACACGCGCTGAACCCCGGCGGTGGCGCCCGCTCGTGGGCGGGCGGCGGTGGGCGGCCGTGGTCCTGCTCCGCCGGCGGCGTCCCCGGCCCGCGGCCCGGGCGGCCGTCCGGGCCGCGGCGATGGCGGCGCGATCCCCCGGGCGGCGGGGTCAGGCGCCCCAGCGGCGGCCGCGGGGGCGCCGGCGGCGGTGGGTCAGGTCGTCCAGCACCAGGGTCAGGCCGGCCCCGAGCAGCCACACGTCCTTGGCCAGGCCGATGCCCTGCTGGCTGGGCCGCAGGCTGCCCGGCTCGCGCATCCCCGGCGTCTTGAGGTAGAGCTGCACCAGACCCGCGCCGAACGCGGACAGCCCCAGGCCCACCAGCGCCGACGGGACGAACGGCGCGAGCAGCGCGGCGCCCAGGGCGATCTCGGCCCGGGAGAGCAGCCGGGCGAACCGGTCCGGTTCGAGCTGCCCGAGCTGCGGCACCGCGCCGACGGCCATCGCGTGCACGCCCTGCGCCGCCTCCCCTTCCAGGCTCCGCTTGCCCAGGCCGGAGTTGAGCACGAACGCGCCGATGCTGACCCGCAGCGGCAGATGGCTGACCTTCATGGCGCACTCCCGTCCGACTGTCGAACCGTGCCCCCGCCTACCCCGCCCGAGCGGCGATAACCGCCACGAGCCGGCGCTGGGACGACCGGCATGATCGGCGGTAGTTTCGCGAGGGACGTCATCGACGGTGCCGCGGCAGCGCACCCGCAGGACGGCGGCGCGGCGCGCCGACGTGGAGCAGGAGGAGATCGTGAGCCAGCAGGTCAGGGGAGTCATCTCCCGCAGCAAGGGCGCGCCGGTCGAGGTGACCACGATCGTGGTGCCCGATCCCGGGCCCGGCGAGGCGGTCGTGCGGATCCAGTCCTGCGGGGTCTGCCACACCGACCTGCACTACCGGGAGGGCGGCATCAACGACGACTACCCCTTCCTGCTGGGGCACGAGGCCGCCGGCATCGTGGAGGAGGTCGGCGCCGACGTCGACTCCGTCGCCCCGGGCGACTTCGTGGTGCTCAACTGGCGGGCGATCTGCGGGGTGTGCCGCGCCTGCCGCCGCGGCCGCCCCTGGTACTGCTTCGCCACCCACAACGCGGCCCGGAAGATGACCCTCACCGACGGCACCGAGCTCGCCCCGGCGCTGGGCATCGGGGCCTTCGCCGAGAAGACGCTGGTCCACGCCGGCCAGTGCACGAAGGTGGACCCGGCCGCCCGGCCGGCCGCCGTCGGGCTGCTCGGCTGCGGCGTGATGGCCGGTCTCGGCGCGGCGATGAACACCGGCGGCGTCACCCGGGGCGACTCCGTGGCCGTGATCGGCTGCGGCGGCGTCGGGGACGCGGCGGTCGCCGGCGCGGCGCTGGCCGGCGCGACGACGATCATCGCGGTGGACACCGACCCCCGCAAGCTCGACTGGGCCCGGAAGTTCGGCGCCACCCACACGGTCAATGCCCGCGAGGACGACCCGGTCGAGGCGATCCGCGCCGCCACCGGCGGCTTCGGCGCCGACGTGGTGATCGACGCGGTCGGTCGCCCGGAGACGTGGAAGCAGGCGTTCTACGCCCGTGACCTGGCCGGCACGGTCGTGCTGGTGGGCGTACCGACGCCGGAGATGACCGTCGACGTGCCGTTGCTGGACGTCTTCGGCCGCGGCGGCTCGCTGAAGTCCAGCTGGTACGGCGACTGCCTGCCCAGCCGGGACTTCCCGATGCTCACCGAGCTCTACCTGCAGGGAAGGCTCGACCTGGACGCCTTCGTCACCGAGGAGATCGCGCTGGACCAGGTGGAGGAGGCGTTCGCCCGGATGCACCGCGGCGACGTGCTCCGCTCGGTGGTGGTCTTCTGATGACGGCCCGCGTCGACCACGCCGTCACCTCCGGCACGTTCTCCCTCGACGGTCAGACCTTCGACGTGGACAACAACGTCTGGGTGCTCGGCGACGACACCGAGTGCGTCGTCGTCGACGCCCCGCACGACGTCGACGCGATCCTGGCGGCCGTCGGCGACCGGCGGGTACGGGCGATCCTCGCCACGCACGCCCACGACGACCACGTACGGGTGGCGCCGGCGCTGGCCCGGGCCACCGGCGCGCCGGTCCTGCTGCACCCCGCCGACCGGGTGCTGTGGGACATGGTGCACCCCGACGAGGCGCCCGGCGGCGACCTGCGCGACGGGCAGGCCGTCGAGGTCGCCGGGGTCGCGCTGACCGTCCTGCACACCCCCGGCCACAGCCCGGGCGCGTGCAGCTTCCACGTGCCGGCGCTCGGCGTGGTGTTCACCGGAGACACCCTCTTCGCGGGCGGACCGGGCGCCACCGGGCGCTCGTACAGCGACTTCGGCACGATCGTCGCCTCGATCCGGGACCGGCTGCTCACCCTGCCGCCGCAGACGACGGTGCACACCGGGCACGGCGACAGCACGACCATCGGCGCGGAGGCCCCGCACCTGGACGAGTGGCTGGCCCGCGGGCACTGACGGGCACGTGCGCCGGGCCCGGCCGCCGGCCGACGCCGGTCAGGCCGGGCGGCGCATGTGCAGGCGGACCGTCGTCCCGGCGGCGGTGCTGTGTACCCGGACCAGGTCGCAGAGCGCCTGCACGATCACCAGGCCCCGCCCGCCGACGCCGTCCTTCGCCGGGGTCAACCGGCCGGCGAGCGGATCGGCCAGCCAACCGTCGTCGTGGATCTCGCAGACCAGATGCTCGGCGGTCCACCACACCCGCAGCACGCCGGCGCCCCCGGCGTGCGCGATGCTGTTCGTGGCCAGCTCGGTCACCGCGATCTGCAGGTCGGCCACCCGCTCCTCGTCCAGGCCGGCGACCTGGCCGTGCCCGGCGACGAACGTGCGCACGGTGGGCAGGGTGTCGAACCGGTAGCTGAGCGTCGCGACCGGTTCCGCCGGCGCGGGCAGCGGAAGGTTGTAGCGGGCGACCACGTCCGACGGGGCGTAGGCGCCGCTCGACCGTCGGCCGGCGTCGTCGACCAGGATCGGGTGCGTGGCGTACGCGTCGGTCAGGACGTCGTCGTCGAGGCCCGCCACGTCGTACGGGCACAGGATGGTGGCGTCACGGCCGACGAACGCCATGTTGATCAGGGCCTCGTGCTGGGCGCAGGCCGGATACTCGGTGTCGCTGCGCCCGGCCCAGATCGGCTCGCCGATGATCCGCACCCGCCGCCCGGCATGCTGGTCGATGAACGCCTGCAACACCCACGGGATGATCCGGCCCGGGTTCCGCCCGGCCTCGGTCATGTCCGCCCAGCGCACCCCGTCCGTCTCGCCGACCGCGTCGCGGACCAGCCGCAGATTGGTGCCGGGCATCGCGACCAGCACCGGTTCCCCGGCGGCGAGCCCGCCGGTGACGAAGGGCACGGTGCCCGCCAGCAGCTCGTCCGGATCGCGGTAGAAGAGGCCCTCGTGCACGAATGCCTCCGCCGCCCCGTTCGGCTCCGGCGTCATCCCGGCCGTCCCGCGGGGGAGGCGGTGTCACACGCCGGGGCGAGCAGGCGGCGGGCGCTCGGCACCTGGCCGCCCCGCGTCAGCGGCCCCACCGCCCGCGCCGAGGCGCCCAGAGCGGGCCGAGCGCGGCGGGTGCCGGGCGCGACGGAACGGCCGACGCCGTCGAGGGCGCCGGCCTCGTCGTCGCAGGCCCAGCAGACGTGGTCACCGAGGGCCCTCTGGTCGACCACCGCACCAACAGTCAATTCATCGCCTTCCGGTCGGCCCTCCCACTGTAATCCTCGGTCCCGGTAACGGCCGAGCGGGTGAACCGTCACCGCCCGGCCCGGGGTGATCGACTACTCTCTGCGGACATGACGACGGAAGACCCCAGCCCTCCACCCGCCGTACGCCAGCTCCGCCTGGTCGTGGAGGCGGAGGACTACGAGGCGGCGGTCACGTTCTTCCGTGACGCGCTGGGCCTGCCCGAGCAGGCCGCGTTCTCCGGGGAGGGGGACGCCCGGGTGGTGATCCTCGACGCCGGCCGGGCGACGCTGGAGATCGCCAACCCGGCGCAGAAGCGGATGATCGACGAGGTGGAGGTCGGGCGCCAGGTGGCCCCCAAGATCCGGGTGGCGTTCGAGGTGGACGACAGCCGGTCCGCCACCCGCCGCCTGGTCTCCGCCGGCGCCACCGAGATCGCCCCGCCGACGGTGACCCCGTGGCAGTCGCTCAACGCCCGCCTCGACGCCCCGGCCGGCCTGCAGATCACGCTCTTCGAGGAGCTGCTCGGCCAGGACGAGCGGGCGGCGCTCGACGGCTTCGGCACCGACCGGGCGGTCGGCGAGGAGTAGGCCCGGAAAGATCGGCCCGGCCGCCGTGCGCGACGGACGGCGCTTGTTGGCGCCGATGCCGGTCGCGAGCAGCGGTCGCCGGCCCGTCACCCGGGCTACCCGGCTCCGGCCCGGCCGCGGCGGCGCGGGCGCAGCCGGCCGACCGTCCCGTCGCCAGCGCCGGTCCCACCCGCCACACTCGCCGTCCTGACCCGCGGTGCCCGCCGGGGACGAAAACGACATGCGTACCGGCCGGTGCCGAGGAAGGATCCATGGCCATGCACTCCACCGCCGGTCCGGCCGCCGTCGACGCGGCCCTCACTCCCGCCCAGCGCGCGGCGATCGGGTACGTCCGTGCGGTCGCGTTGCGCGACCGCCTCGCCGCCCTGGCCGCCATCCATCGCGCGCTCGCGGGCTCGGGTGTGACCCACCGGCCGGAGCGGCTGATCGCGGCGGTCGGCCGGCGCGGCCGGCTCACGCTCAACTTCCACCCGGACCGCCTGCTCGCCGACGGGCGTACGGTCGCCGCGGCCCTCGACGCCGAGGGCGTCTACCGCAGCCAGTTCGAGACCGGCATCTCCAACGGCGGGCTCACCGCCTTTCCCGGCGGCGACCGGGACCGCTGGGAGGAATCGCTCTTCGGCGGCGCGTACCAGGCGCCCGGCGTGCTCCCGGCGGACCGGCCGAAGTACGGCGGCCTCAACCTGCTCGACCACCCCGACGGCGCCTGCCCCCGGTTCGGCTCCTGCCACCTGCGACTGCGCCCGGAGGTGCTGGCCCGGGCGACCTTCTGCTTCGGTGACAGCCACCTGGGCCCCCGCGACCTGGGCACGGTCGACGTCTTCGAGCCGGTGCTGGCGGCCCTGCTCGCGGCGACCGACGGCACCGGGATCAGCCTGGGCGTCCCGGGGGACGTGGTGACCCTGGTCCGGTCGCTGCTGCGTCGCCGCGAGGACGTCGCCGGGACCCCCGGTGCCGCCGGCCGCGCCCTCGACGACTACATCGAGGCCCAGATCCACGGGGAACTGAGCCTGGCCCGCGACGTGGAGGCGATAGTCGTCGACCCGTCGTTCCGCGGCACCGAGGCCGGCGCGACGCTCGACACGATCGCCCGTCGGTACGGCGTGGCCCTGCACTGGCACGCCGGCTTCGAGCTTCCCGTCGACCGGGTCGACCCCGACTTCCGGGGACCGGCCATCCCGCCGCTGGCCGCCCGGGTGCACGCCGAGTTCGCCCGGCCCGGCCAACCGATCGACGCCGCCCTGATCGGACGCGCGGCGGTCTCCGTGGTCACCGAGCCGTCCCGCTGGGCCGACCGCGGGCCGACGGAGGTCACTCTCCAGCACCTCAAGCAGCTCTGGCACGTCCTCGTCCGGTTCGGCACGCCCCGCGCGACCTGACCGATCCGGGGCCGGCGCCACGGCACGGCGCGCCGGACGAGCCAAGATCCGCGCAACGTCCCGGAAGGGCAAGATCCGCGAAACTTCCCGCAAAGAGTGGCCTCAACGCCCGCTGAGACCACTCTTTCCAGGAAAATGCGCGGTTGCCCGCTGCCTCGGTACGGGTGCCCGGTGCCCAGCGCTCAGCGACGGCGCCAGCGTTCACCGACCGTGCCGGCGTCCGACGGCCGGCGTTCACCAACCGCCCGGCGTCCGGCGACCGTGCCCGTGTCCGCCTGCCCGTCCACGTCGCGCGCCTGTCTGTGCGTCGTTCGCTCGCCCAGCTGCGTTCGATCAAGAGCGTGGGCTTTCGGGTTGTTTGTCCGCGTCGCCGACTCCTGCGTCGGGGGGCTCCCGCGCCCCGGTGGCGGAGTGACGGAGACCGCAGCCCACCGCCACCGGGCCAAATCCGGAATGCCCGACAGGTGAAGCTGGTTGTGTTCCCCGTACCGCCGGAACCAAAACCCCTCCGGCTAGGCAGTTCCCCCGGGGAGCGCTCAGGCAGGAGCGCTTCGCCTGACCGAAAGGGCAACCATCGTGAAGTACGACTTCACCCGGTGGCTCCCGGCCATCGCGAAGGACTCGAAGGACTCGAACCGCAAGATCGCACTGAGCGTGGTGGGTGTCGCCGCCCTCGGCGGCCTGGCCTTCGGGCCGACGGCCGTGGGCGCCCCGGTCACCAGCGGGCCCCACGAGGGTGCCGTGGCCGCGATCGAGCAGGCCACCGGCCAGGTCCAGCCGACTCCCAGCGAGGAATCGGACCTGACCACCGGCGGCACGACGGACAAGCCGGCCGCCGACAAGCCCAGCCGAGCAGAGCTGATCCCACACGGCGTGCAGGGTGCCCAGTCGCGCATCCCGCTCGACGACGCGCAGCTCGCCAACGCCAAGGCCATCATCGAGGAGGCCAAGGAGACCGGCGTGGGTAAGCGGGGCGCCGTCATCGGCATCGCGACGTCACTGCAGGAGTCGAAGCTCTACAACCTCGGCCACCTGGGCGCGTACAACGACCACGACTCGCAGGGCCTGTTCCAGCAGCGCCCCTCGTCGGGTTGGGGTTCGCCCGACCAGATCACCGACCCCGAGTACTCCTCGCGGGCGTTCTTCCAGGCGCTCAAGAACGTCGGCGGCTGGCAGGACCTGCCGCTGACCGCCGCCGCGCAGACGGTGCAGGTTTCGGCCTACCCGTTCGCGTACGCGCAGTGGGAGGAGCAGGCGGCGGACATCGTCGCCCAGCTCTGGTGACAACCGCATGATTGACCGGCCGGCCCTGAACGGGGCCGGCCGGTCGCGTCTGCGCCACGGGTACCGCTGGGACGCCCCCGGAACTGCCCCACTGGCGTCGACCACCACGGCCTCGCTCGCTCTGGCGGCGGCGCGGTTGCCGTCGCCCACGGCCTCGTGCCCGGGGGTGGCTTGCGGTGGCTCGCGCTGCGGTGGGGGGTGGTCGGCGTTGGCTTGCGGTGCGTGGGGGTGGGGTGTGGCCCGCCGTGCCCGGCTCCGGGCGGTCAGGCTTGATCCCTGCGCCGGGCACGGC